>JBOHXA010000323.1:0-2745 GCA_050737335.1 Limisphaerales bacterium
CCGCCACCCTCTCCTCCTCCCCCCCCTCCACGAGATTCCGCCTCGCCATGAAAGTCGCCGCCGCCGTGAAAATTACCATGAAAACCGCCATGGAACCCGTGATAAAATCCTCCGTAATAAACCGGGACGCCCCCCCACCCCCAATCCCAGCCCCAGCCCGGTCCGTAATAGCCGTAATAAGGATAACCGTAAGACTCCTCTTGTTGCCTGGGCCAAACATGCGTTTCCTGGATGTCCACGACCGGATAGGCATACTGAACTTTGCCCAGCGGTTCGGTCCAAACCCCGCCGAGTTGTCCGGCCACAGTAACGCGGCTGCCCTGAGGGAACATTTCCGGGTCCAGAAACCCCGTACTGGTGGCGATAAACCGTCCCGGGCTGGGGCCGTAAGCAATCGGCTTTTCATTGGAACGGATCGGCAAACAAAGGATGTAGATCGAACTGCCGTTGGTGTCATTGACCACGTTGATGATTCTCCCGCCCCAGATGACGATCGTTCCGCGCGTGCTTTCGGGATTGGCGCGGACCTGGTCGAAGGTGACTTCTTTGGCTTGCTGCCGAAATTCCTTTGAAATCGGATACGTCGCACACCCCGAAAGCAGCGCCAACAGAAGCGCTGACGCGAGATATCTTGCCACATTCATTTTATCAACTCTCTTTTTGACCCGAACGAATTGCTTCAGTTCATAAGAAAATCGAACCGCGTGGCCCTTCTGTCAAGCGGACGTTTCTGTTGCCGTCGCTGGGATCGTTTGGGCCCCGTTCTTCCGTAGTTGAAAATTCCGAATGGTTGTGAAACACTGTTGGAGGTTGAGCATCAACTGACAGAATTCGAACACCGAAAGCGTGCGCGTCTTATACAACATTTTGTTCACGATTTTTTTTGTCCTGTCATCGCCTTATTATTTTTATCGCATGGCGCGGCGGGGCAATTGGGGCGCGGGATTTTGGCAGCGATTTGGCGGCTACGACACCAACTTGAAGCAGGCCATCACAAACCGCCATATCCTATGGGTCCACGCCGTCAGTGTGGGCGAAGCAAATCTCCTTGTCCATTTCGTGAACGCGCTGGAAAAACGCGCGCCGAACTTAAAATTTGTCGTCTCGACCACAACGACGACGGGGATGGGCCTGTTGCGCCAGCGGCTGAAGCCGCATATCAGCAAAATCTATTATCCGATTGATCAGGCGGGCATCGTGAACCGGGCCCTGACCACGATCCATCCGGACGCGATCGTTCTGTTTGAAACGGAGATTTGGCCCAATTTCATCTGGCAGGCGCGAAGACGGGAAATCCCCATGTTTTTGGCCAATGCGAGACTGTCCGACCGCTCCTTTAGCGGGTACAAACGCTATGGCGTTTTGTTTCGGCAGTTGTTTGCGAGTTTCGAAGGAATAGCGGCGAAAAACGAGGCGGCTGCCGGGCGATTCCGCGCGGTCGGCGCGCGGCCTGAAAGCGTCCGGGTGAGTGGCAATTTGAAATATGACGCGGCGGCGGCGATCGAACCCGGCGGCCTTGACGTTTCCAGCTTGCTAAAGCAAGTGGGCGTTGATGAAGAATCGCCCATTTTGATCGGAGGGAGCACGCACGATGGCGAGGAGCTTATTTTGGCTCAAATCGCCGGCCGATTGCGGGCCCAATTCCCTAACCTTTTCCTGGTCCTTGTGCCCCGTCATTTCGAACGAAGCAACGAGATCGCGCGCAAATTGCGCGAAGCAGGCATTAAACTTTTCTTCCGAACCAATATTCGGGCGGACACGCGGCTTGATCCCGGCGAGGTCGAATGTTTATTGGTGGATACCACCGGCGAACTCCAGGCTTTCTACGAATGCGCCACGGTGGTGTTTGTCGGCAAAAGTTTGACGGCCCAAGGCGGCCAAAATCCGCTTGAACCCGCGGCATACGGAAAGTCAATCGTGTTTGGGCCGAACATGCAAAATTTCGCCGACATAGCGCCTCAGTTGGTTGAAAGGAACGGCGCTGTGCAGGTTTCCGACGCCCGCGCGCTCGAAAAAGCCCTGCGGGAATTGCTTGATGACAAATACCAGCGAGCCGAACTTGGGCGCAACGCTCTTCAGGTGGTCTCTGAAAGCCAGGGCGCCATGGAGCGGACCTTGGAAATGATTGTCGAAAAACTTAAGAGCATGGAGGTTTATGTGGTGCCACAGCCCGGCTGATTACCTTCGGGCAGGGATACGGCGCTGGCTAAAGAAGGGCGCCTCCTTAGCGGCGCAACCAGCCTTCTGAGACGTCACATCGCGCATTTTCCGCGCTCATGCGCGCTGGCTCCGCAGCGCGGCGTCCCTTAGCCGGCGCTATACGCCAATTTGCTCCTCAATCGCCCCGCAAATTTTCCGCGACAAGGCCTTGAGGATGTTTTCATCGGAGCCTTCCAGAAGCAGACGCGCTTTGGGTTCGGTGCCGGAATAGCGCAGGAGCACCCGGCCGCCGGCGGATTTCAATTCCAATTCGGCCTCCGAAACCATCGCCAAAACGCCTTTCAGTTCCTCGAATGGAATTTTTTCGCGCACCTTGATGTTGCTCACCAGTTGCGGAAAGCGGGTCCAGCATTTCACCAGTTTTGAAAGCGGCTGCTTCGTCTCGCGCATAATCCGCAGGATTTGCAGGGCCGCGATCAGGCCGTCGCCGGTGGTGCTAAAGTCGCGGAAGATCAAATGCCCGCTTTGTTCGCCGCCAAAGTTAAAGCCGTTCTTGAGCATTTCATCAATGACGTTTTTGTCACC
>JBOHXA010000324.1:0-1591 GCA_050737335.1 Limisphaerales bacterium
GGAAAAAGGCCATGTAAACGAGCAAATACACGCCCAAAAGCGCGACAGAAACCCAATCTACGCGCGGCCAATCGTGAATGATGAGATTTCGCATGTCGAAGGGTATTTCGACGTGCGGAATCGCGTAATAAAGGCAATAAACCAGAAATCGGGCCGGCTCATGCATGGAAATGGCAAACTTGTCCAGGTATCGGCCGAGGCACAGGATGGCAACGACTATGGAAAAGCAAATGGTTGAATTTGAAGAGGGCGCGGTAAAGATGAGCGAACCCAGCAGCGAGAGGGCAACGATGACTCCCAGCGCCATCCAATGGAGAAAGGCAGCCTGGGCGTAATTGAGAATGGGCCAGTCATGTTCCCGGCTGGCGGCCAATGCGCCGAAAAAGACGTAAAAGCAAATCAAGGCCAGGCCGCAGACAATCCAGCAGCCCAGGAACTTGCCCAAAAGCAATTTCGTGCGCGAAAGCGGTTTGGCCAACAGGGGCAGGATCGTTCGTTGTTCGCGCTCGGCGGGAATTTGCCGGGCCGTCGTGGTGATGGCGATAATGAGGGATGAAACCCAAATCAGCAGCAGACAGATGTCCTTGACGTAACGGATGATGTCCCGATCATCGAAGATATTGATCGATCCCATGATCAAACAAATAATGATGGTCAGGATGAACAGGACGTAGAAATCCTTTCGACGGTATAATTCCTTGATGACGACTCCGGCGACGGCAAAGACATTTTTCATTTCAGTTTTGATACCCGATAATGTTCAAAAAGGCCTTCTCGAGATTTGGATGACCCCGCACGATTTGCTCGACCCGTCCGATGGCTTTGAGATCGCCGGAGGAAATGATGGCCACCCGGTCGCAGATGGTCTCGACTTCTCCCATTTCATGCGATGAAAAGAAAACCGTTTTGCCCTCATTTTTAAGGCGCTGGATAATGTCGCGGACTTTCATTCGTCCGATCGGGTCCAGGCCGCTGGTGGGTTCGTCCAGGATGAGAAGATCAGGATTGTTGATGAGAGCCTGGGCCAGGCCCACCCGTTGCTGCATTCCCTTTGAATACGTTTTAATGAGCCGTTTGCGGGCCGAATCCAACTCCACCAATTTAAGGGTTTCATCAATGCGGCGTTCCCGTTCCGGCGCCGGCAGCCCAAAAATTTTCGCGTAAAAGCGAAGCAACTCCTCGGCGGTCAGGAATTTGTAGTAGTAAGTCAGTTCGGGGAGGTATCCGATGCGGCGGCGCGCAATGGGTTGGCCGACGTCTATGCCAAAAAGCGAGGCCGTGCCGCCGCTGGGTTGCACGAAACCCAAAAGGACGTTCATCGTGGTGGTTTTTCCCGCGCCATTGGGCCCCAGAAAACCGAAAACTTCGCCAGAGGAAACCTCCAGGTCCAACCCGGCCAGGGCCACTTTGGTTTTGTGCCCCAGCTCGCGGCTTTTGTATTCGACGCGCAATTTTTCAGTTTTCAAAATGACGCTCATACCTGTTCTAACCTTTTAATGAAACAGCGGTTCAAAGTCAAAGGAGAATGCAGAATAAGTGCCAACCCGGAAAAAAAGCCGGCCCGTTTGCGCCTTGGCAAACGGGCCGGTTG
>JBOHXA010000325.1:0-8517 GCA_050737335.1 Limisphaerales bacterium
GGACAAACAACAGTGCCACGGAGAAAATGACCAGGTCTTCCGCGTTCCAGTTTCCAAGAACATGCAGTCGCCCCAGCAGCCAATTCCACCCGAACTCGTGATCGATTTTATATGCCGGATTGAGGACCAGGATTTGCGACCATGGCTTGCCGCTCACAGCCCGCGCGGCGTGCCGCAATGCATCGTCCCCGGGCAGATACCCGTATGCGATGATTTTGAAAGGAATGGCAATGATGACAAAGATGACGATCACCCAGGCGGCCAGTGGAACGTAACGGCGGAGACTCGCAAGCAGGGGAAAGGAATCGTTGTCTGGTGTCATTGGCCCTGTCAAAGAAAAAAAGAAATGGCAGACGTGTCAATCTCATTCCACTTGCAATTGGAATGGCGACGCAAGCCGGCGCGTTCGCGGCGAGACACATTGTGCTTGCCCGGTCAACCAAATCGAGCATCAAAAGATTTGCAGGCGGCGCATCATTCAAAACGCTTGCATGACGGCGGAAATAAAACAAACTGGACTCATGCAGTCAGATCAGGTCCAAAGCCCGGGAAATTTCCCCGGGAAATATCTGCACTTTTGCTTTTGTTTCATGCCACTTTGCCTGTTCGTCCTGCTGGCGATCGGTGTTTACAAGCGGGGTTGGTGGCTTTTGCTGCCGATCGTTTTTTTGCAGGGGGTTGTGCCAATGCTGGATTTGCTGACCGGCTGGAAAGATACGACCAATTTTGAAAAGAAGGATTTTTCGCGTTTTGAAATTTTTCTGCTGCGTTGGAATACCCGGATATACGCGATCTGTTACATGACCGCGGTGGTGGGTTTTGCGATAAATATCCACCGCTTCAGCTTCATCGAGGATGGTTTGCTCGTTGTCTGTTGCAGTTTGCTGGGCGGCATCTGCTTCGCCGCAGCCCACGAACTGTTGCACACACAAACAAAAGTTGACCAATTTCTCCAGCAGATAGTCACCGTTTTTTTGTTCTATCCGCATTACAAAGTCATTCACGTGCGGAGTCACCACCTGAACGTGGGAACGGAAGAGGACGAAAACACGGCCTGGTTCAATGAGAGCGTTTATGCCTATTTCTATCGGACCATCCCCGGCAGCGCCGCCCGATCATGGCATCTGGAGGCGAGGCGTTATTCCGCAACAGGGCAAAAGATCTTCCGCAACAAAATGCTCAAATATATCTTCAGCCAATTGGCGCTTGTGGCGGTCTTGTGCGTCCTTTGCGGCCCGGCGGGTTTGTTGTTTTATTTTGTGCAAATCTTTGGCGCGCACATTGTTCTTGAATCGGTCAACTACATCCAACACTACGGCTTGATGCGCGAGCAGCATGACGGCAGGTACGAAAGAACCGCCGCGGAACATTCCTGGGACACCTATCACTTTTTTTCCAACTACGCGAGCTTCCGTGTCGGCCATCATTCCTATCATCATCTGGCGGTCGAGCCGTATTACCTGCTTGGCGTCGAGCCACAAGCGCCTAAATTGCCGGCGGGCTATTTTTGGTGCATTGCCATCGTTCTCCTGCCTCCGTGGTGGCGTCACGTGATCAATCCGAAATTGGGGCCGAAGACAAATGTTCTTGCTCCGACGTAGAAATCAAAGGACCGAAAACGCGGCGGCCTGAATTCTTGTTGAAAGTCGCTTGGAGTGGCGCGGTGTTCGAGGGCCCCCCGCAGGCGCGCGGTTCCAGGGCGGCCGCGAACGCCAGGCTGGACACGGCGCTTGATCGCGCGTTCTATTCCGGGCTTCCTTCGAATGCGTCATTCCGGACCGTCGGGAGTTAAAAATTAGCACCCTCGCTGGCGGCCTGCGGCAAGGGCCGTTTCTGCCCGGGAATTCATACTCGCGCTTTAAATCCGTTGTTCATCCTTCGGTCACTTGTTAGATTCGGCGTTCCAAAATGAAAACATTTAAAGTAGCGGCGCTGGCCGGCGATGGCATCGGGCCGGAAGTCATGCGCGAGGCGATCAAAGTCCTCCGCGTAGCGCAAAGGAAATTTAATTTTATCTGCGACATAACCGAAGCTCCCGTCGGCTGGGCCGGCGTGGATGCCGCCGGGAAGGCCTTGCCCGACGCAACGCTGGCCCTTTGCAAAAATTCGGATGCCATCCTCTTTGGCTCCGTGGGTCTGCCGGATCGAGACGCCACCATTCCCAGGGAAGAGCGTCCGGAGCGCGCCGCGCTCCTGCGCATTCGCAAAGAATTCGGCCTGTTCGCCAATTTGCGCCCCGTCAAACTGCCCAAAGCGCTGGCTCATGCTTGCCCGCTGGCGAAGGAACGGCAGGGTGATGGCATTGATATTCTGGTTGTGCGCGAGTTGACCGGCGGCATGTATTTCGGCCAGCCCAAAAAGACCGAAGACATTGGCGGAGGCCATTGCCGCGCCATTGATACGATGGTCTATACCACGCCTGAAATTGAGCGGATTGCCCACGTCGCCTTGCGCGCCGCCCAATTGCGCCGCAAAAAGGTCACCAGCATTGACAAGGCGAATGTGCTGGAAAACGGGGTGCTTTGGCGGGACGTGGTCACGCGCGCGGCCAAACACTATTCCGGCGTGCAATTGGAGCATCAATTTGTGGATAACGCCGCAATGCAACTGGTCCTGCGGCCAACGCAGTTCGACGTGATGCTCTGCGAAAATATGTTTGGCGACATTCTGAGCGATGAAGCGGCGGCGCTGGGCGGTTCGCTCGGCATGCTACCCAGCGCGAGCCTGGGCGCGGCGAGCGGCGGCAAAGTGTTTGGATTTTATGAGCCCGCCGGCGGCACCGCGCCGGACATTGCGGGCAAAAACCTGGCCAATCCAATCGCGCAAATCCTGTCGGCGGCTCTGATGCTCCGGTACAGCTTTGAATTGACCGATGCCGCGGCGGCTATTGAAAACGCCGTGGCCAGGGCCATCGAGGATGGGAACCGGACCGGGGACATTTTTAATCCCAATGAAACCGGTGCGAAAAAAATTGGAACGCGGGAAATGGGCGAGGCCATTGCGGCGTCGATCTAATTGCGCAAGATGCCGAAAAAAGAAAAGCCCCACCGTTCGGGCTCCTCGATTACCAAACCGTCTCCGATGATCTGGAAGCTCGAATCCGGGAAACCTTGGCTGCGCCGCCCATGGGCATGACCGTCGCGGTGTTGAAAAAGAAAGCCATTTGTAAGGGCTTTTAACGACGTGGATGACGCCGAGGCATTTCATTTGCCTTTATTTCATCCAGTCGGCATCTTGCAGGTCAAAGAAATGAAAAAGATCATTTTGATTTCCACGCTGGGGCTGGCGGCGCAATTGGCGGTGGCGGGCCCAAAATCCGCGCCGGGCAACGAAGGCACGAACGCAGCCGCTCCCCGGGATATTCCGGTGATGATTCCGGAAGCCACGAATGCGCCGGTCCTCACCACCAATACAGTCATCATTGCCGGTGAAAAGGTCAGGTACCGCGCCGAAACCGGGATGCTCCCGGTGCTCAAAAAGGACGGGAATTCTATTGCAGCCGTGTTCTATGTGGCTTATACGCGCCTTGGAAACTATAACAAAGCCACCCGGCCGGTTACATATTGTTTCAACGGCGGTCCCGGCTCCTCTTCGGTTTGGCTGCATCTAGGCGCCCTCGGCCCGCGCCGGGTGAGATTGAACGAAAATGGCACACTCCCGCCCCCTCCTTTTGGAATGGAGGACAATAAATATTCCATCCTGAACGCGAGCGACCTGGTTTTTATTGATCCGGTGGCGACAGGATTCAGCCGCGCCGCCAAAAATCAAAAACCGCAAAACTTCTTCGGCGATACCGCGGATTTGGATTCCGTGGGAGAATTTATTCGGCTTTGGACGACGCGACATGACCGCTGGCTCTCGCCGAAATTTCTTTGCGGCGAAAGTTACGGCGTTTTCCGCGCGGCCGGCCTGGCGGATCATTTGCGCGACCGTTATGGAATGTACCTGAATGGTCTCATTCTGCTGTCCGGCGTCCTGGATTTTGAAACGATCGCCGACGACCCGGGCAATGACGTCCCCTATCCACTTTATTTGCCGGCATATACGGCTGCGGCGCATTTTCACAAAAAATTGCCGCCTGACCTGCAAAATGACCTGGACGCGGCCCTGGCCGAATCGCGCCAGTTTGCCCGCGGCGAGTACGCAGCGGCATTGCAGCAGGGCGATTCATTGTCTGATGGCGAGCGGGAGCGGGTGGTCGCCGAATTGTCACGGCTCACCGGGCTCGCTACCAATGTCATAGTTGACAACGATTTGCGAATTGATCCGGGGATTTTCCGAAAGCAATTGTTGCATAATCAGGGCCTGATTTTGGGCGCGTACGACGCGCGCATCACCGGGCGCGACGACGACCCTGCTTCCGAATACCCCGACTTCGACCCCTCGGATGCGGCGGTCTATGGCCCCTTTGCGTCTGTCATGAACGCTTATGTGCGCGACGAATTGAAATTCAAGGATGATTTGCCTTATGAAGTGCTGGCGGGCGTTCAACCATGGAACTACGGCGCTCCAAACAATTATCCCAATGCCGCTCCCCGGCTCGCGGCCACAATGAATCAAAATCCGTACATGCGCGTCCTGGTGCTTGGCGGGCGTTGCGATCTCGTGTGCCCGATTGATACCATGCATTACGCCATTGATCATATGTCGCTTGACGCCAACTACCGCACAAACATCGTCTATGCGCAGTTTGACGCCGGACACATGATGTATATCAACCTGCCCGACCTGAGAAAATTGCAGAAGGTCGTCGAGAAATTCATCAGCAAATCCCCCTGAGGAATCTTTTTGTCACTGCGCTACGCGGACCAATGTTTTAATCGCGCGATTTCCCTCGGCCATTTTCTGGAAGAGTTCAGGCAATTTCGTGAGCGGCCATTCGCCATCCACAAAATCCCGCGCGCGGATGACCCCCTTTTCTATAAACTCGATGGCCCGCCGAAAGGTCCTGGGCGTGTGATGAAAACTCGCGAACAATTTCAAAGCCGAATAATGAATCATGTGCGTGTCAAAAGAAACCGTCGTGCCGCCGGGGCAACCGCCAAAAAAATTCACCGCCCCGCCCTTACGGACCAATCGGACGGCCGCTTCCCATGTCTCCGGCTTGCCAATGGCTTCAATGACGACGTCGAATTGAGGCTGTGGCGAATCCCCCCTCGGGAGACCGGCGCGCTGGACCGCCGGTGCCGTAATCGGCGCGTTTGCAACCGGGCGACCATTTGATTTGGAAATCCCGGCGGCATCTGCCGTCACGGCCCGCATGATGTTTCCGTCCTTTCCCACGTCAAATACGCGTTCGGCCCCCAGGCGCAATGCCGCGCGCAAGCGGTTGGCGCCACGGCCCGCCACGCTCACATTGCAACGAAGATATTTAGCCAGCGCTACGAACATTAAACCAATCGGTCCGGCGCCCAAAACCAGAATCTCCTGGCCCGCTCTCAAATTTAAATCTTCGATGCCCTGGACCACACAAGCCAGCGGCTCCGCGAGGGCGGCGTCTTCAAAGGCTGTTTCGGTCTTGAGCCGCACCATGTTTTTTTCCACAAATCGCGCGGGCACAGCAATGGTCTCGGCATAAGCGCCGTTTAAAAACACAAGGTCTTCACACAGATTTTCATGGCCGCTTTTGCAAAAGTAACAGGTGCCGCATGGCGCGGAGTTGGCCACGACCACCCGGTCGCCAATTTCCCAGGGAGAAACTCCCCCGGCCGGATCGGCGATTTCACAGATTGTCCCGGCCAATTCGTGCCCGAACAGCGAGGGCGGCGTCAGCATTTTGGCGTGGTAACCGCGTTTGAGAACTTTCAGATCCGTCCCACAGGTCAAAGCCACGGCGATTTGCACGCGCACTTCGCCCGGCATCAGGACTGCTGGCGTTACCTCCTCTATCCGAATGTTTCCCTTCCCATGAAAAATGGCCGCCTTCACGCCGCCAGTTTGATCAACTTCCGCTAATGGTCAATGAGAAATTAGAGCAACTTTATCTGCGCCCGGTCCTGTGCCAGCGTCTCGGTAAGGCTGGCCATGCGGCCGTTGCGGCGTTCGATGATGAATTTGTCCACTACCGGATCAAACGGCACGGGATAATTGCCATCGTAACAAGCCATGCAGAAAGAATCTCTCGGCAAGCCCGTGGCCGAGACCAGGCCGTCCTGTGACAAATAGTTCAACGAATCGGCGTTCAGATAGGTTCGAATCTCCTCGATCGAATGGTTGGCCGCCATCAATTTGCTGCGGTCGGGAAAATCAATTCCATAGACGCACGGGTTCATGTGCGGCGGGCAACTGACCAGCACATGGACCTCCCGCGCCCCGGCTTCCTTGAGATTGTTGACGCGAGCCTTGCACGTCGTGCCGCGAACGATTGAATCGTCCACGACAATCACGCGCTTGCCTTTCACCAGTTCGGTGATGAGGTTCAATTTGACGCGCACGTTAAAATCTCGGATAAGCTGCGAGGGCTGCAAAAAGCTCCGTCCCACGTAGTGATTGCGGACGAAGGCCATTTCGTAGGGGATGCCCGTCTCGAGGGAATAACCCAGCGCCGCGCAATTGCCGCTATCGGGCACGGGCGCCACCACGTCGGCCTGGATGGGAAATTCGCGCGCCAGTTGCCGCCCCATTTCCACGCGCACTTTGTAAACGTTGCGGTTTGAAATGTTGCTGTCCGGACGGGCGAAATAAACGTATTCGAAGATGCAAAAGGCGCGGCGCTGCTGTTCAGGAAATGCCTGAACGCTCTGAAGCCCGTGATCGTTGATAATCACCAGTTCACCCGGTTCCACATCGCGTATAAATTTGGCATGAATGAGGTCCAGCGCGCACGTTTCGCTCGATAGCACGTAGGAATCGCCCAGTTTGCCAAGGCACAGCGGACGGAAGCCAAAAGGATCGCGCGCGCCGATCAATTCCTTTTCCGTCATTATGACAAGCGAATACGCCCCTTCGAGACGCCGAAGGGCGTGGATGAATGGGTTTTTACTGCCGTTGACATCCGGCTGCGCCAGCAGGTGCAGAATAATTTCGCTGTCAACAGTGGTTTGAAAAATCGAGCCGCGCCCCTCCAGTTCGTCTCTCAGCTTGGCGGCATTGGTCAGGTTTCCGTTATGCGCAATGGCAATTTGGCCGCGGGCGCAATCCACCGTGAGCGGCTGGGCGTTAATGAGTTGAGAGGCGCCTGTGGTTGAATAACGCGTATGGCCAAGGGCGATGTTGCCGGCGAACTGATGCAGTATGTCGCCGTTGAATACTTGCGGAACCAATCCCATGCCGCGATGCGCCCTGAAGTTCCTCCCGTCGCTGGTCACAATGCCCGCGCTTTCCTGACCGCGATGTTGGAGCGCATAGAGGCCATAATATGCCAGTTCCGCGGCGTTGGGATGGCCGAAAACACCGAAAACGCCGCAATAATGTTTGGGATGGATTTGCATCGCGCCTACCGCTGGATTTTCGCAGAAAAAACAACGCAACGCAACAGGGTAGTCGCGAAATCACCAGGACCGGATGGTGCCCTGCCGCAACCGCGCCGCGTCATGGCAGGTTTCCTGTTCTTTTTTGACCTGCTCACGGCCCATGAACCTCATATTTTGTAGCAGCTGACATGAGTCCGCTCTGACTCCTTCGCGGAACAATCCTGCGGCTTTGCTCATTGCCCAGCCCACGAGCCAACGGTTCATGGCAAGTGGGCGCCGCCACCGGTGTCATCGCCCTGCGCAGGTGGCCGAAAGAATGGAACATGCTGCCAGCCTGTCAAGGGGGGCAACTTGCCCCGCCGGTCTGTCCTCGGATGGTAGCCCATCGAGGCGGGCAAGTTGTCCTTCCCACCCGAACAGCGCGGCGCGGCGCGGCGTCCCTGCCAATTCGGATCAGAACGGAATTCGCCCTGACAGGATTACGTTCCGGTGAATCGTAGCGCCATCGGTCACAGGAAATTGGCAGCCAACGCCGAGAGTAATTCCGACGCGGCCGGCAATGGGAATGCGTCCTATCACCATGCCCGGCGTAATCGCCAGTTGATTGAGACCTTCATGCTCTCCGGTAGGCCACCAGGTGTAATTGAATTCAAGTTCAGGCCAGAAAAATTTGTCAATGTGATATTGGAACGCTGTGTTCCAAATCAGAGAATTTCCCGCGCCCGTGCGGACGAAACCGTTGTCAGGAACGGAAAAACCCAAAGTGCTTTGAACGTCAAAATGGCCCCATCCTTTGCCACCGGCGATGGTCGGTGTAAAGTCAAAGTGATGGGACGAGAAGTCATCGCTGCCGCTGGGCACGGACAGACCCATGAACGCAGTGAGGATGTAATTTCCATTTTCTTCGTTCCCGGAGAGGATTCGGTACTTCGCCAGAAATGTCTCATCCGCCCATCCCCATTTGTGCGGATGGTTTTCAGTCTCATATCCCGGGATGCCAATGATAAATTCCATCGGGTCAAAGGGAATCAATTCCAGTCCCTTCGTTGTGCCATAGTTATCCACTTGGGGGCGGTTTTTCGAATTCATCGTCGTCCAGGATTGG
>JBOHXA010000326.1:0-1489 GCA_050737335.1 Limisphaerales bacterium
GGACGGTCATGACGTTTCTTATCGTTCCCATTTTGGTCATAGAAAACAAGAACCCAATCGCCGCTCTCCAGGAGTCCGTCACCCTGCTTAAAAAGACCTGGGGCGAGCAGTTGGTGAGCAACCTCAGTTTTGGAGTCATTTTTGTCCTTCTGTCCCTTCCCGCGGTCGGACTGGTTCTTTTAGGGGTCATGGCCGGGCATCCCGCGGTCATTGTCGCGTGCGTGGGAGTGGCCATCATTTATTGGATCTTGCTCTCGCTCATCCATACCGCGCTCCAAACGATCTTTCAAACCGCCCTCTACCTCTACGCGCGCGATGGTGTTGTGCCGCAAGGATTCCATGCAGACGTGCTGGGAACGGCCATAGGATAGGAGCCATGTCCCGCGGCCGCTGGAAAATCCTGATTGGCATCGCGGCGCTCATTGGCTTGGGGATTGGCGTGGAGTTGACGACACTTGGAGATGGACCGAAAAAGGCCGTCGAGGCCTACCGGAAGTTTCTGATTGCCAAAGGCGAAAAATTGGACGTTTCCGAATTGACGCCGCCGCCCGTGCCGCCGGAACAAAATGGCGCGGACGTGGTTAACGAGGCGTTTGGGCTGTTGACCCCGGAGGACGACGCGGAACCGAATCTCGTTCCGTCAATGCGAATGATTGCGCCCGGAAAAGCAATCGTTTGTTTTAAACAGCCCTATATCAGAGGCTGGAATTTTACAAATTCATGGTCAAATGAGATGGCCGTGGTTGAGGACGACCGCCCAACGACGGAATTGTTGAGGCAGGCGATGGCTTATCCGGCCATTGATTTTCATTTGGATTACAGCGGGGACCGGGAAACCCTACTCAGACAAACGATGATTTGCGCCAATTCGCTACGGCGCTGTGCTCAGAGATTGTCGGCGGCCGCGCTCTGCGATTTGCATCGGGGCGACGCCGGCTCCGCCGCGACCAATATTTGCGCCATGCTGGCGCTTGTAAATGGCTTGCGGGACGAACGACTCGATGTCTTCACGGCGACGAGGTCCTTTATTACCTTGATTTCCTCGACCACGACCTGGGAATTCCTGCAGTCGGAAAATTTGCAGGATTCAGAGTTGGCCCTGCTGCAAACGAACTGGATGCGGCTTCAGTTTATTGGGCCCATGGAAAATGAGATTGCAATGGAGCGCGCCCTCGAAGAGGCCGAGATCCGCAGGATGGAAAATTCGGATGAATTTTTTAACCGGACGGTCAGTTGGGCGAAGCCTGGCGTGGATTGGAGCGACGGTTTTCGCGGGGGCCTTAGCGATATTTGGGACGACGCCAAACTCCTGGGCGCCAAATCCATGTTGCACGCCATGTGGATCTATTCGGATGAGTTGCGCATGCTCAAAGATCAACGGCTCGTCCTCGACATTCTTCGGGCCGCCGCCACGAACGGATTTTTCTATCCGGCTTATGGCAATTTGATCATTCAACTGAAGGCTCAATCGGAACATCCGCAGGATTGG
>JBOHXA010000327.1:0-9669 GCA_050737335.1 Limisphaerales bacterium
CGCCTCCCCCCAACACTCCGACCGGGACGCCGCGAGTCAAACACATCAAAAAGCATCACGCCCTCAAACATCGGGTCGCCGTCAAAGAACCCACTGTCATGCTCGCGCCCGGTCCCGCGCAGGTCAACGCCAGCGACCTGACCGTTCGCGGCCAGGCCGGCCTTAAAGGCGAAGCGGTTGCTCATCTGCACAAAGGCGATACGGTCAATGTCCTCGAGCAGATCAACATCGGGCGCCACGCCGCCGGTGAACCGTCGCAATGGGCGAAAATTTCTTATCCCAAGGCAGGTCACGTATGGGTCATGGCCCGATACGTTGAGAACGGCGCCGTTTCGGTGAAGAAATTGAACCTGCGATCCGGTCCGGGCGAAAACTATAGCGTTGTGGGTGTCATTGACCAGGGCGCCGCCGTCAATCAGGTCGAACGGAAAGGCAGCTGGATTGAAATTGAACCGCCCGCCAATGCCTACGCGTTTGTGGCTGCAAGGTATTTGACGCAGGAAGCCGTGCCCACCCGGGTGGCCACCGCGCCCGAGACGCCGGAGATTCCCGCGCCGACGCCGGTTCCTCAACCGCAGCCCATGATCACTGCTCCCCAGCCGCCGCCTCAACCAGCGCAACCGACCGTCCGCATCGTCCAGCATGAGGGCGTTATCGGTCCTGTGACCAGTCCTATCGCTCCCACGGCGTACGAACTCTATGATCCGGACACCAAGGCGGACATTGATTTCCTCTTTCCCACTTCCCCGGACCAGGACCTGCACAAGCTGGTGGACGACCAGGTGATTGTCACGGGCGAAGAAGGCGTGGACTCGCGCTTTCCCAATACGCCGGTCATCGCCATCCAAAGCATTCAAATCCTGGGCAAACACGTGATCAAACGTCTTGACCTCACCCCGCCCAGAATGCGTCATTGATGGCCGCGCCATTGCGGCGGCTGTTCTTGCCGAACTTGGGCAGCGCATCGCTGAGTTAAAAAAACGCGGCGTACAACCCGGCCTGGCCTTTGTGCGCGTCGGCGAAGACGCCGCTTCCAAAGTCTATGTCGGCCGCAAGGAAAAGGCCTGCGTTGACCTGGGCATCTTTTCCCATACCACGGTCCTGCCCGAAAATGCCCCGGAGCCGGAACTCCTGGCGCTCGTCGCGAAATTAAATTCCGATCCCGGCCTCCACGGGATCCTCGTTCAGGCGCCATTGCCTAAACACATCTCCGAGCCGCGGATTTATTCGGCCGTCCTCCCGCAAAAGGACGTGGACGGCTTCCACCCCCTGAACGTGGGCGGATTGATGCTCGGGGATCCGCGCGCTTTCCATCCATGCACTCCCGCGGGTATCATGGAGTTGCTCGCCCGTTCGGGAGTCAATACCCCGGGGGCCGAAGCGGTCATTCTTGGCCGCGGCAATATCGTCGGCAAGCCCATGGCCGCAATGCTTTGTCAAAAGGGCAAGCGCGCCAATGCCACCGTGACCCTTTGCCATTCGGCCACTCGTGATATCGCCTCTCATTGCCGCCGGGCGGATATCCTGATCGCGGCGATGGGCGTCGCGGAATTTGTAAAGTCAGACATGGTCAAGCCTGGCGCAACTGTCATTGACGTGGGCGTAAACCGCGTCAACGGCAAACTGGTTGGAGACGTGGACTTTGCGGAAGTCTCAAAAGTGGCCGGCAAAATCACGCCCAATCCCGGCGGCGTCGGCCCGATGACTATTGCCATGCTCATGCGCAACACCGTAACCGCCGCTGAATGGGCGGCCAGCAAAACGTGATATGAACGCGACTCGAATCCTCCCCGACCTGCAATGCTCCCTCCTGTGCGAAGAAGTGCGCCAGGAATCCAACGGAAATTTTTTCATCATTGGCGTCATCAATTTCCTTCGCGTGCCGCAATTGCCGGTCGTCGCCGGCCGGCTCTGCGTTTTTAACCGGTGGACGGCGGGAATCGGCCGGTTTAACGAAACGATTCGTTTTATGGCGCCGGACCAAACCACGGTCCTGCGGAAGGCGGAGATGAAATTTGAACTGCATGACGCCGGGGCGCACGCCACCAACATCATGCTTTTTGGAAACATCGAGTTTAAAATCGCCGGGACCTTTTTTGTCGAAGTTCTGGTGGACGACATCATGAAACTCCGCTTTCCCGTTCCCGTGGTTCTTGCCCCGCCACCCAATCAAAATCCGCAACAGCCACCGCCGGAAAAAAAGACCGAGTAAAGGGACGTCAAAAACAAAACGTATAAGAAGCTAAAATCGTGTTGTTTCCCACCGTTTGCATGCCTGAACGCCGGAACGAGAAGTACTCGTAGCCCAGGCCGATTTCGCTGTCGCCGAAGCGATACCGAATGCCGGTCATCGCCTGCCATGCAAAGTTCACATCAGTGCCATTAAGCCCGTAATTGGCTTGTGTGGAATCCACGCGCAACGAACTGAGAGCGCAGCCCGCGCCCGCGCCGGCGTAGGCGATCCAATGGCGATGGAATTGCCAGCGCAAAACGGCATGGGCGAGCAATGGAACGTCCATCAGGGACCCGCCCGCCGAAATGGATTGCCCGTGCGATGTCGCCTTGTCTATGGGATTGTAAAGAAAACCCGCCTCAAGTTCGGCCGCCACCGACAGTTCGCCGGCCAGCTTCACCGCCCGGCCCATGGATACATCGCCCCGCACGCCCGGTCGCAATGAAAGGGACACGGCCGAAGAATCCAAATGGCTGATCAGGTTCAAGCCGGCGTCAGTGGTGACATAGAAGCCAGAAAGCGCGTCCTGGGCGTCAAGCGAGTCCGCCGTCGCCCCCAGGCTTGCAGTGCCCAGCGCGAGTGCGGCCCACAAGGCGCTATACCGTTGGCTTTTCATCAGCATGACCGGGACCAAAACGGGATAATGTAAGCAGGCGACGGGCCACAAAAGGTCGCTATTTTCCGCTTCATTCCTGAAAAAATTGCGCGGGCGGCGTGTAAACGGTCAAGGAGTCAAACAAGCGCGTCTTTGTTGGCCGACTTCAGGCCGGCCCGTATGCTCCGCCGTCTTTCGGGCTCATGGTTTTGGTCCTTGCTTGCTTTGCTTCGTGGTCCACGGAAAATCGCGCAAGCGTAAGCATTGCGCTTATGCAATTTGTTCGGGCGGAATGCAAAGTTCCAACCTGCTTGTTTTTTCTGGTAAGCCATGCAAGACTGATGGGCTGACGTTTATTAAAATGACTTTGTCGTGGCTGGGTCTTCAATGGCTGGCCGTCACATATCGTATCTAACAATGTTTGATTCATTAAGCAGCCGGCTTCAGAACGCCTTCCGCAATTTGCGCGGCCTGGGAAAGATTTCCGAAAGCAACGTGGCCGATTCCTTGCGCGAAGTGCGCATGGCGTTGCTGGAGGCCGACGTCAATTTCAAGGTGGCGCGTGACTTCATCGAGCGCGTTAAAACCAAGTCCATCGGCCTGGAAGTCGTCCAGAGCATCCAGCCGGGCCAGCAGATCGTCAAAGTCATCCATGACGAATTGGTCGAGCTTCTCGGCTCGCAGAACGCGTCGCTGGATTTGAGCGACAATCCCACCTGCCTTTTGATGGTGGGTTTGCACGGCTCGGGCAAAACCACTTCCAGCGGAAAGCTCGGGCGCCTGTTGCAAAAACAGGGACGCCAGCCGTTGCTTGTGGCCGCGGATGTGTATCGGCCCGCCGCGATGGACCAACTCCAAACGCTTGGAAATCAAGCCGGCGTCCCGGTTTTTCTCAAGCGCGGCGAAACGGACGTCCTTAAAATCGCGAGCGAGGCGGTGGATTTTGCCAAGGCGCAAAGTCGGAACGTTTTAATTTTTGATACCGCTGGCCGCCTTCAAATTGATGAGCCGCTGGTGCAAGAATTGGTCCGCTTGCGGGACCTCCTGAAGCCCCGGGAAATCCTGCTCGTGCTCGACGCCGCGACCGGACAGGAAGCCGTGAATGTGGCGACGCACTTTGACCAGGCGCTTCAGATTTCCGGCTCCATCCTCACCAAATTGGACGGGGACGCGCGCGGCGGCGCGGCGTTGAGCTTGAAATCGGTCACCGGCAAGCCCATCAAATTCGCCGGCGTGGGCGAAAAGCTCGAGGATTTTGAGCCGTTTCATCCCGAGCGGATGGCCTCGCGCATCCTGGGCATGGGCGACGTGGTCAGCCTGGTGGAAAAGGCGGCCGAAGCGGTGAGCGAAGAGGATGCGAAAAAGCTCGAGGAAAAGATGCGCAAGGGCCAGTTCACGCTCGAAGATTTCCTGGAACAACTGCGCGCCATGAAAAAGCTCGGCCCACTCGAAAACATTCTCAAAATGCTTCCGGGCGGCGCGGAGGCCCTCAAGCAGACGGATGTTTCAAAGCATGAAAAGGAGTTTAAACGGATGGAAGGAATGGTCTGCGCGATGACGCCGAAGGAACGGCTTGGCCCCCAAATTCTCAATGCCAGCCGGCGCCGCCGCATCGCCGCCGGCAGCGGCGTGAGCGTGACGGAACTCAATACGATGCTGAACAAGTTTTTCCAAATGCAGAAGATGATGAAGAGCATGGGCAAGTGGCAGAAAATGGCGGCGCGCATGGGCGGTTTGCCGGGAATGCCTGGACGGTGAGACGCCTTGCGTTTGGAGCTCCCGTTATGTGGAGCTGGGGGTTCCGGCAGATTGACGTGAAGTCACGCGGCTTGCCAATTCATCCGAATATCGTAATTTCGAGAATGTCTGAATGTTCTCCAAGAAGTTGCCGATGAACTTGGAATCCAAAGCCTGTTACATTCCAATCCCAATTGAAGGGTCCAGCATCCGCGAAGACTGGCTGAAAGGACGGCGATCTCTCCGTGAGCCGGGCAAACAGGCCGCGCGCGAGGTAATCCGGTGCAAACACAGTTCCAGCGACCGCCGGCCCAAAAAACTTTTCAACGGCGAGCGGGCCATGCCATTTACGTCCGCGGACCGGGTCTAGGGATTCAATGCGTTTCTTCTTAAGGCTCCTCTGTTTGACGCTCCTTGCCGCGTTAGCCGCCGATGGCGCATCTGGCGCCTTCACCAACGTTGACCAGGAGCGGACTTGCTTTCAAACAGGCGAGCCCTTCAGCGGCGTTGGAGACATTGGCGCGGACGTGGCGATTGTCTATGGGATTAAAAATTTGCCCAAACGCATTCGAGGCTGGCGCTCCCACGGCTATCGCATCCAGATGATGACCGGCTCGGCCTGGGGCGGCTATCAGGATTATCTCTACGGAAAATACGACGGCTCCAACCACCTGGACGAGGTTCAGATGGACCGCAATGGCCAACTCGATTCCCACGGCGGAAATGTGTACTACATGTGCCCCAGCACAAACTTTGGAAACTATTTGTGCGCGGGAGTCCAACGCGCCCTGGATGCCGGTGTCGAGGCAATCTATCTGGAGGAACCCGAATATTGGGTCAAAAATGGCTATTCCGAAGGCTTCAAACGGGAATGGCGCAATTACTACGGCGAAAACTGGCGGCCGCCGGATCGTTCCGTGGATGCCGCCTGGAAAGCCTCAAAGCTCAAGTATTTTCTCTATCGCCGCCTCCTGCAACAAGTCTTCAATCACGTGCAGGATTTCAATAAACGGACCGGGCAACGCGTGCAATGTTACGTGCCGACCCATAGCCTCTTGAATTATGCCGACTGGCGTATCGTCAGCCCCGAATCGAGCCTGGCGCGTTTGAATGGCTGTAACGGTTACATTGCCCAGGTCTGGACCGGTACGGCCCGCACGCCCAACGTGTACCACGGCCAGCTCAAGGAACGAACGTTCGAGACGGCTTTCCTGGAATATGGTGTCATGCAGAATTTGGTCCGTTCGACCGGCCGTAGCGTCTGGTATCTGAACGATCCGGTTGAGGACAATCCAAATCATGATTGGACCGATTACAAGAGGAATTGGGAATCCACATTGACGGCGTCGCTCTTTCAGCCCGAAGTATGGCGATACGTAGTCGCGCCCTGGCCTGAACGGGTGTTTGGCGGTAGATATCCGAAGAAAGCGCCGCCGGACCAGCGCAAGGCCATTCCACCCGCATACGCCACTGAACTTCAAGTGGTTTTCAACTCGCTCAAAAACATGAAGCAGGAGGACGTTCAGTGGGACTGTGGGACCACGGGCATCGGCGTGCTGGTGAGCGATTCCTTAATGTTCGAGCGAGGCGATCCATCGCCCAGCGACCCAAACATGGGCCAAATTTACGGCATGGCCCTGCCCTTCCTGATGCGCGGCATGCCCGTGACGCCCGTGCAATTGGAAAATGTGGCCATTCCGCATTATCTGGACCCATTTCGCATTCTGTGCCTGACGTATGACGGCATGAAACCGCTCAGTCCCGAACCGCACGAGGCGCTGGCCGATTGGGTGAGGCGCGGCGGCATCTTGATTGTTTGCGATGACGATGCCGACCCTTACAACAGAGTCCACGAGTGGTGGAACAGCGGCGGCTTGCATTACGATACGGCGCGCCAGGATTTATTTCATCGGCTTGGAATTGAAAAAAATATGGGGTCTAATGAGAACCTTGGCTCTCTTCCCCTCATCGGCCATGTCTATAAGTCCGCCCGGGCAGGGAAAGGCGCGGTGATATGGCTGCATGAAAACCCGGCTGAAATGGCCGCGCGCGCGGACGGCGACAAGGGATTCATTGAAATCGCCAAACGGGCGGCGTCATTTGCGAAAATGGATTGGGAGGAGAAGAATTATCTGATGTTGCGGCGCGGGCCTTACATCATTGCCGCGGGTCTGGACGATTCCATTGGAGGAAAGCCGCGCGTTTTGGCCGGACATTTTATAAACCTGTTTGATTCGACGCTGTCTGTGCGAAACCGGGTCACCATTTCTTCAGGCTCCCGTTATTATCTTTTGGACCTGGACAGGATAGATTACGCCACACCATGTGTTTTAGCCTCGGCGTGCCGGCTCACCGCGCGGGCCCAAAACAAAAGGAAATTTTCCGCTGACGTCGAGGGCGTGACAAAGACGCCCGCGATTGTCCTGATAAGGACCGACAAGCGGCCCAGGTCTGTCCGGCTCGGCTGGCGAAAGGTGAAAAATTTCAGTTTTTCCGCGAATGAGCAACTACTCTGGATTCATTTCACCAATGAATCGAGGCCAAGGAAGCTGACGGTTTCATTTTGAAGATCGGACGGCCCGGCTTCCGCCCAATAGCCGGGGGCGACCGTCGGATGGGCCGCGCCATTGAAAGTGATCCTGGTAAAACTTTAACCCGGTCCGCCCACGCCGATATGATGCTTCAAGCAATAAGCAGTATTGCCGACATATTTTTCCGCCCACAATTTCAAACCCACGCGCTCCTCTCTTGTCAGCGCGCGGACCACTTTGGCCGGCGCGCCGAGCACAAGCGAACCGGGCGGAATTTTGGTTCCTTGTAAGATGAGCGCCTTGGCGCCGATAAGCGATTGCCTGCCAATGACCGCGCCATCCAAAATTACCGCGCCCATTCCGACCAACACTTCATTGCCAACGTTGCAGGCATGGACAATTGCGCCATGCCCCACCGTGACCCAATTGCCAACCAGGCACGCAAAATCATCCGCCACGTGCAGCACGGCGTTGTCCTGCACATTCGAATGATGCCCCACAACGATGCGGTTGATGTCACCGCGGGCGACCGCCCCATACCAAACGCTCGAATGCGCTCCCAGCGTCACATCCCCAATCACCGTCGCTGTTTTGGCGATATAAACGCCTTTGCCAATTTTTGGCCTTTTGCGCAGGAACGTGTCGAGCTGTTTATCCATTTCCGTCCCCACAACGTAATCCGATTCAGCCCTTTTTTAAAACCTAATCGGCCAGACGGCCGCAGTCAGCGACGCGCTCTCCGGGCGAGTTGTAATATCGCCGGCGGTTATTTTGCGCGTGCCATAGCCGGGCGACCTTAAAGAGCCGCTGATTCGCTCCCCTCCTCCTCGGGTGGAGCGCACAGGAGCTTCCGAAGAAGCGGAGGAAACCGACTTCTATGATTTCATTTTTTCCATGATTTGCCCGGATCATTGTTGCGCGGGTCCGCGGCCGCCCGGCTGCTCATCGTGCCTGACAGCCTTTTGGCTTTCGCCGGCGTTTTGGCGCGACGGCGGTCCCGGCGGAGTCAATGATTCCAACGCCGTGGCTTAGGCGAAAGCCGTGGGCGTTGATCCAGTCGCGGGCTTCTTCGAGAGTGGCGCCCTGCCGCTGACGGCTATAGCCGCGCATCGGGAAGCCCCGGGCGCGCATTTGGTAAACAAATCGAGGAGACACGCCCAAAGCATCGGCGAGTTCTTTGACGAGCAAGAATCGAGCTGGCGGCCCGATGGTTTTGGGTTTTATCTCGCCCGCGTACACCGTTTTGAGTTGTTCGATGGGAGACATGGGTTGATGTTTTTCAGCTTTTCTGCCTTGGAAATGAGATTCTGGCCGGCAGTCCGCGATTAAGGATGATAGATGCCGTGCTGTTGGTGTTTTAGTCCCAGTTTTTCGCGGATGAGATTGGGATTGATCCGGATGCGAGTGAGGTAAATCCATTCGTCAATGACCTGGCTGTTGAAAAAGTCCACAAGGGCCCGAACTTCGGCGTCGGTCCGATAGCCGCAAATGTTCGATCTTCCCGCGGGCATGACGATTCCATTGGCGATGCGGCCGGCCGCGGCCAGCTCTTTGAAATCGGTGACGGCCTGTTCGATGACCGCTACGAGCAGCGAGCGGGCGCCGGTGTGGTTGATCCGGTTTGCTGATTCGCCTTTTTTCATATGAAGATCCTTTCCTTGTGTTGAAGTGTTGACCGCATGCTCATTCGCCGTCGCTCGCGAGTTGTGGAGGGACCGGCTTCTCCGCCTGGGCGGGAAAGAATCCAACCGCCGTTTCCGCATTGCCCGGCACTTGCGCGAAGGCATCTTCAGAGGCCAGCGGAACTTGAGGGTTTTGTTCAGCCCCGGAATATTCCGGAGCGCGACGGTTGGAAAATTCAATTATGGCGTCTTTCCATGAACCGCCGGCTGGCGGGCCGGGCAACAAGC
The DNA here is from genome assembly GCA_050737335.1 of Limisphaerales bacterium. Taxonomy (GTDB): domain Bacteria; phylum Verrucomicrobiota; class Verrucomicrobiia; order Limisphaerales; family UBA11358; genus UBA11358. The sequence goes on from JBOHXA010000327.1 coordinate 9,007, forward strand.
GAAGCGCGCGATTGTTCCGCGAAGGAGTTGGAGCGGACTCATGTCCGCTCCTGCAGGAAAAGAGGCTCATCGCCGGATGCATGATTGAGATCATTGAAATTGACCGGGTTCGGCCAGGTCCTTTTTCCGCCCGTAACCCTTTTCGCGCAAAAGCCGGCGGAGCGCCTCATTGCACATTTTGCCCAACTTCATTCCGTCCGCCTGCGCTCGAACCAGCATCCGCCCGACGTCCGCCTCGGCCTCGAAACTCTTAATCCGTCGCTTCATATGCATTAAATGTATTACATGCACTACATATGGGCAAGTGAAAAACGCATTTCACTGTTGACTATGTAATACAAACGGCTACTTTCGCCTTGTGAGAACGGGAAAAGCTGGAAAGAAAATAAAGCGCAACATCCGCTCATTCGAGGCGGACGAGGACGTGAATGTCATGCTGGACAACGCCCAGGAGGATGGCGTGACGCTGTCCACTTTGTGCAACCTGGCGCTCCGGCGATTCGGCCCGCGGATTATCCGCGAAGAACTGACCAAACAGGCGGAAAAGGCGTTGCGGTGGGTTAGCCCGCCCTCCGCCCGCGCCGGCCAAACGCCAGAGAAGCAAACCCCGCCGCCGCCCTTGCCTGATCCTGACCTGGAAAAGATAGTTCATGTGGCCGAAGA
>JBOHXA010000328.1:0-4776 GCA_050737335.1 Limisphaerales bacterium
CGGCGGCATCGCGGTGGCGCTTTTGAATTTGAACAGTCATCCCATGAGGATGACGGCGGTCTTCAATCAGCTCAGGCTTCCGAAACGCCTGAGGGCCCGCGACCTTTGGCAGCACAAGGATTTGGGACGATTCAATCGGAGCTTCAGTTTCGTGGTTCCGCGGCACGGGTCTGTTCTAGTCAAAGTCATGGCTGAATGACCCGGACCGAAACCTCAACCAGGGTTGCCGAATCCGTGAGGCTACCCTGGATCATGACCGGGCAAAATTTTATCAACCGTGAATGGTTGAATCCCCCGCCGCGGGACACGCGCAAATTTTGAACCGGATGAACAAGATTAACATGATGAGGGAATATTCAGGGAAATGTCGGCCGTATCGCTTGCTCGCGCGCGCGCGTTTTATTCGGCCGCGACCTGGGGAATGAACGTAAAATCCGTGTTTGTTCCAATGGACACTTCAAATGGCTTTTCGCCCGTTCCTTGCAACTGAACCACGCTTAAGCCGGCCGGTGTGCCATCGGGTTTCTTCGATTCAAAGGTGACCGTGATTTCGATGTCTCTTCGGCCCAGAATTTTTGGGACGAGCCGAAAATCCTTCCCCGCGCCCATCTTCACGCAGGTTTCGCATTCATTGGTCATCTGAAGGATACCCAGGTCTTTGACGCTTGATTGCGCCGCCGGCGGAGCTTTGCCGGCAGTGGCCGGCGCGGCTGCTTTGGAACAGCCGAAAAAACCGGCGATCGAAAGCGCCACGCTGGAAATGAGGCTTTTGAGGACCATAAAGGCGAAAAACAGCATTTTTTGGGCCTAAATCCGGATTTGGAGATGGAGGCTACTCTTGACTTGCCGCCTCCGAGTCAATAGGCTCGATCTAAATGGGAATCAGCCTCGAAGAATGCGCCAAAGATTCAGGCCCTTTGCATCGTAGTCACGTTTATATGAAAATATGGTTGTCGGTTTTAGCCCTTTGCTCATGCGCTTTGACCGGGTTTTCGGCCAACGTCTCTCCAAGCCAGGTTTCACTGGGAATGGCGGCTTTCAAGAGAGAGGACTTCAACGCGGCCATTGGCTATTTCACCCAGGCCATCCGCGAAAATACAAACTACGTGGGCGCCTATTACTTTCGCGGATTGTGCTACATCCAAAAGAAGGATTACGACCATTCCATCTCGGATTTCAGCCGGGCCATCTCGCTCAATACCAACAACCCCGACCCGTATTACTTTCGCGCCATGTGTTACATGAACGAGTCGAAGTATGACCGTTCGGTTTCGGACCTCGACCACGCGCTCCTGCTCAGGACCAATACGACGATCCTCCTGCTGCGGGCGTATGTGTATTTGCAAATGACCAATCTCAACCAGTCCATAGAGGATTATAACCGGGTCATCCGAATGAAACCGTCCAATGCCATCGGTTACATCGGCCGGGCGCGGGATTACAACGTGCAGGGCGTTTATAGCCTGGCGATCATGGACTGCGATTCGGCCCTGATGATCAACCCCTATTTGGCGACCGCTTATCGCGAGCGGGCCGATGCCTATGACGCCAAACAGGATTATAACGATGCGATTGCCGATTATGGACGGGCGATCCGACTCGATCCGAACGACGCCTCGACCTCGCTGGCACTCGGCATGGCGTTCGCCGATGAAAATAATTTCTCGAACGCGGTTGCCAGTTGCGACACCGCCATTTCCATCGCTCCGAAATACGCGGAGGCGTATTGCAATCGGGGATATTATTTGTCCCGGCTGGGTCATTATCGGGCGGGGATAAAAGATTGCGAGAAGGCGCTCGCGTTGGACACCAATTCGGTCTGGGCCTACAACAATCTGGCCTGGCTGCTCTCGACCATTCCCGACCCGAACCTGCGCGACGGGAAAACCGCGGTCAAGTACGCGAAGCATGCGTGCAAAATGACGCATTGGAAGGACCCAATTTTCATTGATACCCTGGCCGCCGCCTACGCCGAAACCGGGCGCTATCGGAAAGCGGCCAAATTGGAAAAGCGCATTGTCCGCATCATGCCTCCGGAAGACCGCGATGAAGCGCAACGAGCGCTAAAGCTCTATCAGCATCATCAGCCGTTTAGGGAAAAATCGGGCGGATGAAGATTGAGACGCTTCTGAAAAGCTGAAAGGCTGAAATACCGCCAAATCGCTCCTCACGGTTGGGGTCTCCGATGAACAGCAGAACCGCAGGCATCCAGGCCCAACGGGCCGACTAAGAGAGCCGGCTCAAGGCCAATAACCAGTGAATAGAGTCTGAATAGGCCTGAACAGTTTTTAAAAAGTTTACGTTGAATGATTTTTTCCGGGGGGCTTTCATTGGCCCGTGATTGAGACCATGCCCAACGGCGCCGGCACTGGCGCGGACTTGAAGAAGACCAAACGCCAAAAAAGCCCGACCGCGGCGCACTCGGTGGACCGGCTGCCGCCGCACTCGACTGAAGGGGAACAGGGCGTCCTGGGTTGCATTCTGTTGTCGCCAAACGATTGCATGGGCGAATGCATCCAAAAACTCAAGGACAACGGCAAGGAAGCTTTTTACGATCTGCGGCATCAAACCATTTACGAAGCGCTCTCGGCCATGTTCGACGCCCGGGAGCCTATTGACATCATCACGCTGCAGCAACGGCTCAAGGACAAGGCGCTCCTGGACCCGATCGGCGGCATTCCCTACCTGTCCCAATTGCAGGACGCCGTGCCCAGCGCCGCCAACCTCTCGTATTACCTGGACATTGTCCGCGAAAAGTTTTTGTTGCGGAAAATGATCGCCGTTTGCGCCGACGTGGTCGCCCGCGTTTACGATTACGAAGGCGAAGTGGACAGTCTCCTGGATGAGGTGGAGCGGGATGTCTTGCGCATCTCGGAGTCCCGCGTCCAGGGCGGCGCGCTCACCACGCGCGAATTGGTGGGCAAAGCCATCGGAACCATCGAAAATTTCTTCAACCGCAAGGGCGCCCTTTCGGGCGTGGGCACCGGTTTTCCCGACATGGACCGAATGACGGACGGATTGCACGGGTCGGAAATGATTGTGATAGCGGCGCGCCCGAGCATGGGCAAAACGTCGCTGGCCATGAACATTGTCGAGCACGTGGCCCTGGAAGAGAAGCTGCCGGTGGCCGTCTTCAGCCTGGAAATGTCCGCCGAATCGCTGATTCTGCGCATGATGTGCTCGCTGGCCCGCGTGAACCTGCGTTCCATCCGGGACGGGTTCATGAGCGAAGCCGATTTCCCAAAGCTGACCAACGCGGCGGGAAAACTCAGCAATTCCAAATTATTCATAGACGACACCGCCGGTTTGTCCATTCTTCAATTGCGGGCGCGGGCGCGGCGACTGTCACAGCAGCACGGAATCAAACTTTTTGTGGTTGATTATTTGCAACTCCTCCATTCTACTGGTCGCCGTTCGCAGGACAATCGCCAGCAGGAAATCGCGGACATTTCCAGCGGAATCAAGGCGCTGGCGAAGGAATTGAAAGTGCCGGTGATTGTGCTCTCGCAGCTTAATCGCGAAATGGAAAAAGACAAAAGCCGCAAACCGCGATTGAGCGACCTGCGCGAATCCGGCGCCATCGAACAGGACGCCGACCTGGTGGGGTTGTTATACAAACCCAACGCGGGCGACGAAGAGGACGCGCCGGAGGAAGGCGACGGCGTGCAAGTCAATTTATTGATCGCCAAACAGCGCAATGGGCCGACTGGCGACGTCAATCTAACGTTTCTGAAACCGTACACGCGATTTGAAAGCGCAGCCAAAGTCAGCGATGAAGACATGCCGGGGTGAAGGCCGATGAAATTCTGCTTTCGCTTTCTGGCCCTCTGGCTGTTGCTGGTGTCCGCTTTTGCCGCCAGGTCGCAGGACGACCTGGGTCCCAGGATTGACCAGGTCAATATCCAATACATCGGCCCGGCCACCGTCAGCGAGCAGTTTGTCCGTTCCCACATCCGGCTCAAGCCCGGCGATACCTACCTGCCCGCCGCCTCCGAAAGTGACATCCACTCGCTTTATGCCACCGGCCAGTTCTACAACATCCGCGTCGCCGTGGACCAGGCTTCCGATGGCGGCGTCAACGTGACCTACGTCGTCCAGCCCAAGCCCCGCCTGACCGAAATCAAAATCGTCGGCAATAAAAAAATCCGCGTCTCGAAAATCCGCAAAAAAATCACCGCCAAGGTTGGCGAGCCCCTGGACGAGGAAAAGTTGTTCATGGATTGCCAGGCCATTCAGGACTATTACGAAAAAGAAGGGTTCCCCGGCACCACCGTCCGTTATGTCCCCGACATTGATGAAGCAGCCGGGACGGGCGTTGTGATCTTTGAAATCACCGAAGGCAGCAAGATGAAAATCACCCACATCGAGTTCATCGGCGCCCATGCCTTTTCCCAACGCAAATTGCGCCATCAAATCAAAACCCGACAGCACTGGATGTTTTCATGGATCACCGGCAGCGATTTATTCAAGGAAGACCAGTTTGAGGATGACAAGGACGCCCTGGGCGATTTTTATCGAAGCCACGGTTACCTGGACTTTCAAATCAACAGCGTGAAATTCCTTCATCCAACGCCCGACACGATGGTGATTGACTTTTACGTCTTTGAAGGCCGCCAATACCACGTCGGCGCCATTACGCTGACCGGGGCGACGCTCCTGCCCGCCGCGGCGGCGACCCCCGCGTATAACCCCGGCCCGGAACCCAAACCAAAGTTCGGACGCGCCTACGATATGTGGTCCCGGCTCAGGAAATTCAATAAGGACTTCAAGATGAAA
>JBOHXA010000329.1:0-1083 GCA_050737335.1 Limisphaerales bacterium
GCTTTCAATTGCTGACTAGTCGTCTGCGGTTAATTGCCAAATTGGTAAATTCATTCCGCGCTCAAACGAGCGCGGCCCCTTTGAAGATTCGGCTTTATGCGAAACTACGTCTTGAAATCTCGGCTCAAAAGCTTGAGGCGGCGCGGTTATTCGCTCGCGGCGATCACCACCCGTTCGTTGCCGGCCTTCATACCTTGCGGCAAATTCACCTCCCAAGTACGTAGGACATTGTCCACGTGCAATTCGATGATGGCACGGGCTGGCGGATGGTCGCCAGGAGATTCGATGAAGAGAAAATCCGGCCCCATCTGCGTGATGCCGATGGTTGAACCATTCACCAGGAGCCGCATTTGCACCCGCGACGAGTGGCCGATATAACTCTTTTCTGCGATCATGAACGAAAATTTGATTCCGCGCGCCCGGCTCTATGCCGCTCGGCATCAACTTGAAATCGCCGAGCCGGCCGAATCGCCTGGCTCTGGTAGCTACCTTTTTGACCATAATTGCCTGCCAATTCCCCAGCCTGCCGGGACGAGAAGCCATGCTCTTCTTCCAGGCTCGCTATGAGCGTAGCAGTATCAACGGTTATGGCGAAGATAAAACGAAAAATTTCGCCGCCACCCGCCGCCACGGCGGCTGTTGTCCGGCAAAATTAACTTTTGCAAGTTCGTTCTTTTGTTTTTGCCGCAGTCGCCGCGCCTGCGGCAATCATGAGGCGGCATCTCCGCCCCAACTTTAAGCCTCACCGCGCCCCGCCGCAGTCGCCGCGCCTGCAGATGATCTGATCACTCCCAACCAGGCCGGACATCTCAAGCCGCCGGGCAAGCCCGCGCAGAATGCGCGCAAGTGGTTTGCGACGGTCGAGATCGAAAAGATGAGTTGTGACCCGGTGTGGCTCGACAAGGCGATTCGAATCGTCGAAAAGCAGATTCAGCAGATGAACAGAAAGCAACGGGGCCAGAAAGCGGAAGTCGCGCTTGCTCAAGTAGATCAAATTTTACATGCCTAAGTGCGGCTTTTATTTCAGATTGCTCCATTAGTGAGAGCTTCTGCCCATGGTTGCGGAACAATTCTAAAAGTGGA
>JBOHXA010000330.1:0-4189 GCA_050737335.1 Limisphaerales bacterium
TGCTTATGATGCTAACGCGCCCGGGGGCGGCGCTTACCTTTCGAGCTTTAATCAGATCACCAACGGGGTTTTTACGACCTACAATGATTTGAACTTCGCTATTACAAACGTTAGCAGTGTGACCACAACCTATATTTCCGGCCAAACCCCGGATGCGAACAATCCGGCCGACGGGCCGGGGCCTCCCAATTATCAGAACGGTTCCACGGGCATACAGATGCCTTTGCCCGTGACAACCGTTTCCAATTTGACGATTGCCGCCGTCAGTGCAAACGGGAACGGACAACATAGCGCGATCTCGACCGCGCAAATTATTTATCAAGCGGCGCCGCCATCCATCGTCAACGCGACGAATGCGGCGTCGTTTTATCTCTTCGATGTCACGACGAACGTCATCTATTACTACACAACCGACGGCACTGATCCGCTGACCAATATGATCGGGTCTCAGTCCATACAATCCACCAATAGTATGATGCCAATTGGGCTGAATGTTAGCAGCAATTTCGTCTTCTCGGTGCGCGCTTTCCGCGCCGGCTATTTGCCCAGCTCACTGCAGACCAACCTCTTCCTCGCCCAGAACTTCGCGGCCAATGAATTGACCTGGGGCTTCGCTTCCGGATACTGCTCCAGCACCTTCGAGGCTTCTCCAGGCCAAATATTTTACGCGCCGGTCACGTTGACCCTTCAACCTGGCGCCAAGGCATACAGTCTGGGCTTCAATATGACCGTGACAAACCTCGGGCTTCATCCGGTGCCGCCGGGTGACTTCGATTTTTCGTCCATGTTGATGGAACCTGGAACCGAATCGAATACCGACGTCTCTGTGCTTCTCCCGATCCCGCCTTATGCGTTTATTGACGATTTCACAAACCCGCCGCCAGCCAATCAAATTAAGCAATGGAATGGAGGCAACTTCGTGGACCTGGAGCAGGCCGATGACAGTCTTGGCGAATTGGCCGTGGGCTGGCTCGAAATGCACGGAAAGACAAATCTATACGACACGATGTCGCAAAACCTCCTGACTATGTCAGAAGCGTTCGTTGAAACGATACCGGATGACGCAAATCCTAACAAGGTGATTGTCGGCGGCTACGCTTTCCAGGTTCCTGCCAATGCTTCTCCGGGAGAGCAATACGAATTGACTCTTCAGGACCCGGCCGCCGACAATGATGGCCTGGGCATAAACGGATCGGCAGTGGTGATCAATGTCCCAAGCTCCGGTTCCCTGTCAAATGGTCCAATCAATGGAATTAAAATTGTAACCGTTGGCCAGCCCAGATACCTGGCCGGAGACGTCTATCCTTTCGAATGGTTTAACGCTGGAAACTTTGGAAATGGCGATCTGACATACTGGATCAATGACCTCCAGGACGTGTTTGACGCGGCAATCTATCAGCTCAACGAGCCTCCGGCGGGCAGTGACTTTGCCGATGCGATGGACTCCGCGGGCGGTTTCGGCGTGTATGATGCCGCCGCGGGGTATTGGACGAATTCAACAACGGTCCCGGGCAACTCATCCGCGGAAAACGCGTTGTTCGACGTTAATAATCCGAACTTGAACAATATGCCCTTCGGCAACGGCGTGCTGGATATCTGTGACGTTTATGTCACATTCCTTCGCGCGAATTTCTCCGGTCTGAACTGGTTCCAGCGTTTCTATACAAACGGGGTCCACGTGGCGGTGGCGATCACCAGCCATACGAACGTAAGCTCGCTTGTCATTCGGTCCCCCCGCAGCCGGGTCGAATCGAGGATCGCCTCCAATCCTTCCGCGGCGATTTCCATTACCAATACGCCCGCCGTGAATTTTGCCGGCGGCGACTACATAATCTCTCCAGGCGCAAGCACAAATCTTTCCATCCCCGTCACAGCCACGGTCTATGGCCAGTACCCCTTGACGATGCTGATGTTCAACGTCAACGTCACGCCGCTGGATGGTTCGCCGCCCCTGACCTCCGCCATTACATTTTCGCCAAATGCGCCATTTAATAACTCGAGCCTTTACAACAGCCCCTCTTCCCTGGGCCTGGAAACCAATTCCCCTGTGAATTGCGCCGAAGGTTACCTGCCCAGGATGTACCCGATTTCGGCGAGCGCCGGTATTCTCGGCAGCAACGTCATCGGTTACCTGAACATTCCCATCCCGGCCAATACCACGAGCATGTCCGCCTACGCGATTTCCTTCGCTCATGCCTCCGGATCGCCCAATGGCCTCGTTTCCTTTCCCAAGACAACCTATACCGGACTCATCACGTGCTGCAGTCGCACCAATTCGTATTACAACGACGGCATCCCCGATTCCTGGCGCTTGCGCTACTTTGGCACCATTTATAATCAATTGTCCATTTCCAATGCCGACGCCGACGGCACGCGCATGAACAACTGGCAGAAATACGTCGCCGGCCTCAATCCCACGGACCCGACGTCCGTTCTGAACGAAGGCATAGACCAGAAGATGGCGCAAAGCCCGCAGGACATGGTCTTGTATTGGCCCAGCGTCGTTGGCAAGACCTATATCATCAAACGCTCGCCCATGCTGTTCCCGGGACAGTGGACGGACATTTCCACGAACATTGGCGACGGCACCTATATGGAAATCCATGATACTTCCGGCGGTCCCAATCGCTTCTACCAGGTCATCGCCCAATAACTCGATTAGGAAATTCCAGGTTCAGGACCTGAAGATTTTGGGGGCGGTTTTCCAGACACTTGGTGTCTGGCTATTTTCCGGTTGTGCCTCATGCCGCCGCTAAAGCCATGGCGGGCGGGTCGGCACGAAGCAAAGGCAATCGGTTTCACCACAAATCAGACTCGTGTGCCGCTGGCGCCCGCATTTCATTTTTCGTTTTTTATTTTCAATTTTAATTTACACTTTCCGGATGATGACCCGCAGAGATTTTGTGCAAACGGCTTCGCTCGCAACCGCTGGTTTGATTATGGGTTCCACCGCGCGAGGCGAGGGGACGGATTTTCCCGTTGTTCGAGTGCCCGAATGGAAACGAAAATTCAAGAGCGCGGCCGTTGAGAACACGATTCGTGAAGTTCAAGCTTCGATTGGAAACAAGGAACTAGCCTGGATGTTTGGCAACTGCTTTCCGAATACGCTGGATACCACTGTGGACTTTCAGTGGGTTGGCGGCAAGCCGGATACATACGTCATTACCGGAGACATAGACGCCATGTGGTTGCGGGACAGTTCCTCCCAGGTCTGGCCCTATTTGCCGTTAATGAAGGAGGACCCGCATTTGCGGCAAATGATCGCCGGCGTGATTTATCGGCAGACGCGGTGCATCCTGCTTGATCCCTACGCCAATGCCTTTTACAAGGACCCTGACAAAATCAGTCCGTGGAAAACCGATTTTACGGAGATGAAACCGGGCGTTCATGAGCGGAAATGGGAGGTGGATTCCCTTTGCTTCCCCATCCGGCTGGCGCACGGTTACTGGAGGGCCAGCGGCGACACCGCGCCCTTCGACGAGCAATGGCGCGACGCGGTCCTGTTGATTTTGAAAACCTTTCGGGAACAGCAGCGGAAACAGGGCAAGGGGCCGTACCATTTCCAGCGTCGCACACAGGTCCAATCGGACACGCTGGCGGGCCGGGGTTACGGCAACCCGGCCAAACCCGTTGGCCTTATTTTTTCCATGTTCCGGCCCAGCGACGACGCGACAATTTTTCCATTCCTGGTTCCCTCGAATTTTTTTGCGGTCACAAGCCTGCGTCAGGCCGCGGTGATGCTGGAGCAGGTTTGCCATGACAGCGATTCCGCCGTTCAATGCCGCGCGCTGGCCGATGAGGTGGAACAGGCATTGCGCCTGCATGCCGTCGCCAATCCAAATGGTTTTGGAAATATTTATGCCTACGAAGTGGATGCCTATGGCAATTTCTATTGTATAGACGACGGCAATGTGCCGAGCCTGCTTTCGATGCCGTACGTGGGTTCAGTCAAGCGGGACGATGAATTGTACAGGAACACGAGGCATTTCGTGTTGTCCAGGAATGATCCGTACTATTGCCAGGGCAAAGCCGGGGAGGGACCGGGCGGCCCGCATTCGGGCGTCGGGATGATTTGGCCGCTGGGTCTCATTGTCGAGGCGTTGACGAGCACCGACGACGCGGAGATTCGCCGTTGCCTCGCCATACTGCAACATACCCATGCCGGCACCGGATTCATGCACGAATCGTT
>JBOHXA010000331.1:0-1131 GCA_050737335.1 Limisphaerales bacterium
CCGTTATTCAAATTGATGACGCCACCCGCCAGATTCACGAGGCCGCCGCGCGCGGTGGATAAATTATTGGAAATGGAAATCGCGCCGTTACCTTCCACGGTCATCGTTCCCGAATTGGTCAGCGGGCTGAATAAAGTTAAAGCACTGTCAATCGAAAGTCCCGCGCCGCTGCTTACGTTCATCGCGCCGGAATTTGTCGCCGGCATATCCAGCGTCAGAACTCCGTTGGAAACGTCCAACGTGCCGGCGATTTCCAGCGAACCGCCGCTTTCAAAGATGGTGGCGCCTTTCGCCGTGAATGTTCCGCCACTGCCGATGGTAAACGGATTGGCAAAATAAGTTCCGTTGGTCGAAAGCAGCTGGCCGCCGTTTTGGAGATTGACGACGGCATGGAAGCCGGAGCCGACATTATTGAGCACGCCGCCGTTGGTGACGGTCAGTGGATTGACATAGAGAATTTTATTCGTCATCGCCAGCGTTTGGCTGCCGCCACCGCCGCCCAAAGTCAGACTTTGGATGTCCCAAAAATTCGGCGACGTGCCTTCGTCCAAAACCACGGTGTAAGTGCCCGCGTTGGTGATCAACACGTCGTCCGAACTGTTGAGCACATTCAACTGGCCGGGCACCACGTTGGGACTCCAATTGGCGGCAACGCTCCAATTGCCGCCAGCCGTGTTGGTCCAGGTGATGGTGGTCGCGCCGCTGTTCAGGGCGGCGAACAATGATACCATTGCGGTTAGAAAACAGGCCGCATCTCGGGTCAGGGAGCATTTCGGGTTTTTCATAATTTTGATTTTTTACAGGCAGTGTCCGGCATCGCCAAAATTGGCTTTGAGCCAGGGTTTCTGAATTTTTCTGATATTTCCCAAATGGGTTGTTGCCCATGACCGGCGTGGGCTGTTTTTGTGATTTTCTGCCTGTTCCAAAAGCTTGCAAGTCCTTTTCCCAGTCCGCTTTCGGTTTTTCTGCGGCATCGAGGTGCTTCGTTGCTTTTTTTGGGCTTCAAAGCCCGGTTGCTCCCGGCTACGCAGACACCGCCTCCGGTAACAGTTTAGCTCGTATTCGTGGGCCTGGCTGCGACGGAACTTTCTCTCAACAGCGAAGCGGGGTGAGTGGTTTGCGATAGAGGGC
>JBOHXA010000332.1:0-12910 GCA_050737335.1 Limisphaerales bacterium
CATGTCAATGTTACAACGCTCCAACGTTTCAACGCCTGGCCCCCTATTTGTATGAAAACGTACCCATTATATCTCAACGGCCAATTCGTTACGACGCCGAAAACCATCCGCGTCATCAATCCGGCCACTACGGAAGTCTTTGCCGAGGTTTGCGCGGTTGACCGCGCCGCCGTCGCGCAAGCGGTCAAAGATGCCCACGCCGCGTTTCCGGCCTGGCGCGCAATGACCGGCAAGGCTCGCGGCGAGTTTCTCCACAAAATGGCCAACGAATTGGAAGAGCGTCGCGATGAATTTGCCCGGATTATCACCATGGAAAACGGCAAGCCCCTTGCCCAAAGCGCAGGCGAAACGGCGGGGTCGGTGGACCATCTCCGGTGGTTTGCCGAGGAAGCGCGCAGAGCCTATGGCCGCATGATTCCTCACCAGGCCAGCGGCAAACGCCATCTGGCCATCAAAACACCAATGGGTGTCGTTGGGGCCATCAGCCCCTGGAATTTTCCCCTGATCCTGGCATTGCGCAAAGCGGCGCCGGCTTTGGCCGCGGGCAATACCGTCATTCTCAAACCGGCCAGCGCGACGCCGGTTTGCGCGGCCATGTTCGCCGAGTGCGCGCACGCCGCAAAATTGCCCAAGGGCGTGTTTCAGCTTGTGGCCGGTTCGGCCCGGGAAATCGCGCAGGAATTTCTGGACAATCCGCTTTGCCGCAAAATTACTTTCACCGGCTCGACGGACGTGGGCAAATTGCTCATCCAGGGCGCAGCCCGGGGCGTCAAACCTCTTTCCCTGGAATTGGGCGGACACGCGCCGGTTTTGGTTTTTGATGACGCGGACCTGGACGAAGCGGTGGAAGGGGCCATGATCACCAAGTTCCGTAACACCGGCCAATCGTGCATCGCCTCCAATCGCCTCTACGCGCAGCGAGGCATCTATGAAAAGTTTGTGGAAAAATTCGTCGCCCAAACTCGCGCCATGAAAACCGGCGATGGTCTCGAAGACGGCGTACTCGTTGGCCCGCTCATCAATGAGGAAGGCCTGAAGAAGGCGTTGGAGCACGTGGAAGACGCGGTCAAGCGCGGCGCGCGATTGCTTTGCGGCGGGAAGCGTCTTAACCGCAAAGGCTATTTCCTCGAACCCACCGTCCTGGCCGACGTGCCGGCTGACGCCCTGTGCATGTCCGAAGAGACGTTCGCGCCGGTCGCGCCGATTTGCCGATTTGAATCAGAATCCGAAGGCATCGAACGCGCAAACAATTCGCCCTATGGCCTGGCTGCTTATGCCTTCACTCGCGACCTCAAACGGTCTTTCCGGCTTATGGAACTGCTCGAAGCGGGAACCATCGGCATCAATGATGGCGTTCCAAGCACCAGCCAATGCCCATTCGGCGGCGTCAAAGAAAGCGGCTGGGGCCGCGAACTGGGCACTGAGGGCATGGACGCTTTTTTGGAAACAAAACACGTTTCGTTCGGACTGGGAATATGACCATTCCGCGCGTAGCGCATCCCGCACTGCGGGACAAATCAGCAAATCGTACGTCGTTGTACCCGGTTCCGTCCCCATAAAATTAAACAACTGCAATGTCCAATACAAATAACCCGCCTAAACTGGGTGTCCTGTTTCTCGGCCGTCGCCGTCCGGGCTTCGACATGGACTGGGGCAAACAAATGGATGAGCGCGTCCGCCAAATGCTCAAGCGTTCGACCTTCTCCATTTTCGAACCTTCTGAAAAGGCCATTGACGACGCCTCATTGCGCCGCTGCACGGCTGCGTGTGAGGAGCAGAAGGTGGAGGCTGTTGTTTTGCTTCAAACCACGATGGGGGATGGCCGCCTGGCGCCCACGCTGGCGCAGCTTTGGCCTCATCCATTGATCCTTTGGGCAACGCCCGAAAATCAGCAGGGCGACATGATCAGTTCCTGCTCGCTCGTGGGTGTCCACTGCTGGGCGTCGGTCCTGCGACAAATGGGACATCCGTTTGAACTGGTCCATGGCGATCCAGATAATGAAGAAACACAACGCCGATTTTCAGAGACGGTCCGTCTTGCAGCCACGGTGCGGCGCTTCAAGACGGTGCGAGTCGGCGTCATCGGCGGTCAGGCGCCGGGGTACTTTGCAATGAGCGCTGATCCATTCACCATGCATCGTGGCACGGGCGCCCAGGTTCAAACCTACAGCCTCATCGAGTTTTCCAACGTCGTTAACGAAATTTCCACCGACGCCGTGGATGCCGACGTGGCGAAAGTCAAAGCCCTGAAATTTCCGCACAAAGACACCACTGATGAGGATTTGCCGATGGCCTCACGTTTGTATCTGGCCATGAAAGCGTTTTTTGACAACGAAAATCTCGACACGTTGACGGTTCGTGAATGGCCGGAGATGCCGAACGTATTTGGCCAATGGCCTTATATGGGGGCCGCGCGCCTGGCGGATGAAGGCCGCGCCATTGGAATCGAAGGCGACGCGGACGGCTCATTATGCGCCTGGGTTGTTGAAAGTCTGGGCCTGGGCCGCTGTTATTTGTCTGATTGGCTGGAGCACGATCATCAAACCATCACCTTATGGCACGGCGGCGCCGCGCCGATGTCCATGTGCGAACCTGTAGGCGCGCCAGGAGGCCCGCAAATCGCCCGCCATTTCAACATCAAAAAGCCCGCCTGTATCGAAGCCACAATCCGCGCCGGCATGCCGATCACGGTCTATCGTTTCTGGCGTTGCGATGGCAAATATATCTTCAGCGCCCGCGAAGGCGAGACGATCAAACCGAAAAGACATCTGATGATGACGAATGCCCTGGCCAAAATGAATTGTGATCCCCGCGGATGGTTCGATGAGCTTTGCCATGCTGGCATGCCGCACCACGTCGCCGTGGTCCAGGGACATCACGCCGCATTTCTTGACCGGTTCGCGCGCGTCATGGACATGATGATTCTGTAGGCCATGAACACCCGAACCGCCATAGACATCGTACTGCTTCTGTATGGAGCCCTGATGCTGGCGGTCTCGGCGTATTGGATGTTCCGGGTCAAAAAACCCGCGGACTATCTGGTGGGCGGCCGCAGCCTTCCATTCTGGGTTCTCACCGGAAACATCACTGCCGGTTGCATTGGCACCGGAGTAATCATTGGCGGCTCCGGTCTGGCCTATCTCCATGGCTGGGCCGGCAGCGCTTATCCCATTGGCCTGGGTGTTGGAACCTCCCTGGCCGGACTCCTCTTCGCGGTCATGCGCCGTTATCAATTCATGACAATCGTCGAGGAGGTGGCTTCCTATTACGAAGGCAAACGCGTTGTGGTTGAGTTTGCCAATATTACACTCTGGGCGTCGCAGTTCTGCTGGTTGATAGCCCAAATCATTGGCGGGTCCAAAGTGCTGGCGGCGGCAACCGGCATGTCCAATGAAGTTTGTGTGATTATCACGGGCATTATCATTGCGAGCATTGCCATTCCCGGCGGGTTCAAAAGCGTGGTTTATACGGACTTTATCCAGGCATTTATTCTGGTCTCGGGATTCGTGGCCGTCACTGTATTGGCGCTTCACCACGACGGCGGCCTCTCGGGACTGCGGCAAAATGTTCCGAAGTCTTATTTTTCCATATTCGGCGTGGCCTCCTATCCCCAATTTGGCGTTTGGACAGTCGCCGGGATGGTTCTGACCTTGATTTTCAGCGTCATTGCCGACCCGGGCCGGCGGATGAGCATGTTCGGCGCGCAATCCGAGCGTGGCGCGCGGTGGTCCATGGTTATTGCCGGACTAATTGTCGTCGGATTCTCCGTGCTCATCGGCATCACGGGCATGTATGCCCATCAATTGAATCCGACGCTGAAAGGTTCCGCTACCGATCAAGCCCTGCTATGGCTGGTCATTCACGTTCTTCCTTCATGGCTGGCGGCTTTTGTCGTCATCGCCGCGGCCTCGGGCATTTTTTCATGCGCCAACGGCAATGCCATGGCGATCAGCACATTTTATGTGAGGCATATCTATCCGTTGGTCACCGGAGGCAAATTTCCCCGCCGTCCCCTGTTGGCCGCGCGGACCCTGTTGATCTGCGCTTTTGTGATCTGCACGACCGTTGCCCTTCATGCCGGGACGATTGTGAGCTTTGTCACAAAATTTCTGCCCGTCACCATGAGCGGCCTGGCCATCATTATTTTGATCGGCCGTTTTTGGCGGCGAGCCACATGGCAGGGCGCGATGGCGGCGCTCATCATCACCCCGGGCATTTCCTTGTTCGCCATGATCTTTTTCCCAAAGGCGTTCTGGAACAATGCGGTCATCCTTGCCGTTCCCGGATTCGTCGTTCATTTTATCGTAAGCCTCCTGTCGCCCAAACCTTCCCGTACGTTCCAGGAGGTGGCAATCATTTTGACGCATGAACGTCAAAACATCGAAGACAAAGCCCTCGGGCTTTCTTCAGAATCAACAATAAGTCCAAATATCAGTTCAGAAAATTATGAAGCTTCTTAACGCAAAACAACTCTGTGACGTCGCCGCATCCGAAGGCTTTGGCATTCCCGCTCTCAATAACAACGGCGGCAGCTATGACGTCGGCCGCGCGATCGTCGAGGCCGCGCAGGAATTGCAATCGCCCCTCATCATTGCCGAATACGAGCCGAACCTCGAATATCGCGGCTACGATTGGGCCGGCACAGTCATGAAATTTCTCGCCGCGGACGCCGACATTCCCATCTGCATTGCGTTGGACCACGGAAAAACGCCGCAATCCATCGCTCGCGCCATTCGCGCCGGCTTCTCCCATGTCATGATTGATTACGCTGATAAACCCCTCAACGAAAACGTCCGGGGCACCCGGCAAATCATTGAACTCGTCCGGCCGCTGGGTGTCAGCGTCGAAGCCGAAATTGGCCATATTATCAAAAGCTCCGACGAATCGGATCAGCGCGCGCCCAAAGTGAGCGTGGCTGAAGCTAAAGAGTTCACCTCCAAAGTGGATGTGGACCTCCTGGCCATCGCCAATGGCAGCACCCACGGCATTTTCAAGGAACAGCACGGGCTGGATTTTGATTTGATTGCCGAAGTCTGCAAAGCCGTGAAACCGCCGCTGGTTCAGCACGGGACCTGCGGCATTTCATTGCCCGATATTTCCCGATGCGTCAAAGCGGGAATGACCAAGATCAATTTCGGCGAAGGGTTGCGCATGAACTACATCCGCTATTTCAACGAGCTCTCCAAAACCCTCACGCACGAGCACCACCTCTGGCGCATCGCCCGCGCTTCCAAGGACAAACTCAAGGAAGATATTAAGGACATCATCCGCGCCGTCGGCTCGGATGGTAAAGCCAAACTATTCAAATAGCCCGCGGGTTAATACGCCACCCCTTCGGGAAGGCGGGTGCTTGCCGCCAGCTTTCCCGACCCTCTTCCCCCTTCCTTCTTGCGCCCTGTCTCTCTATTCTGTCCGCCACAAATGAATCTGGCGCTGGATTCCATTGGCATCATTGCCGGCAACCGTTCGCTGCCGCTGGAATTTGCCCGCCACGCGCGCGCGGCCGGGGTTAAACGCCTCGTGGCCGTCGCTTTTGAAAACGAGACGGACCCGGCCCTGGCCCCGCTCGTGGATGAAACCGTGTGGCTCCGCGTTGGACAGTTGGGCAAAATGATTTCGGCCTTCACCGGCCGCGGAATCAAACAATGCGTCATGGTCGGCCAAATCGCGCCGAAGAACCTTTTTGACCTGCGCCTGGATTTGCGCGCGATGTCCCTGCTCTTTAAGATCAAGGAACGCAACGCGCATACCCTATTCGGGACAATCGCGGATGAGTTAAAAAAAGACGGGGTGGAATTAATTGAAGCCACGCCCTGGCTGGCGCCTTTGATGCCAGGAAAGAATTTTCAATTCGGCCCCCGGCTTTCGGCTGGGCAGACAGCGGACGTCGCCTTTGGCCTTGCAATGGCCAGGGAAATATCGCGCCTGGAAATCGGCCAGACCGTCGTCGTCAAAAACGGCACGGTGCTCGCGGTGGAGGGACTTGAAGGGACCGATCAATGCCTTGCGCGAGGCGGCGAACTGGCGGGAAAAGACGGGGGGGCCGTCGCCGTAAAGGTCGCCAAAGAAAAGCACGATATGCGTTTCGATATTCCCTGCCTTGGCGCGAAAACATTTGAGGTTTGCGCCGCGGGGCGCATATCCGCGCTGGCGATCGAGGCCGGCAAGTCCCTGTTGCTCGAACGGGAAGCTTGCGAACGCCTGGCCATTAAAGATAAGATTTCGCTGACGACCGTTTGAATATCGAATGAAGACCATCGAAGGGCGCGCCATCCGGGATTAATTTGTATGCTGACTTCTCACGAACTTTTTGGATTTATGTCGCCCGCGCTGGCGAATGAAATTTTGAATTTTGCCCATGAATCGGAGAAACCCGTGTACAAAGCCACCGTCCAGGGCGTGGCCCAGGCGCTGCGCGTGCGCCCGGTTTATTTGGAACGCCAGCCGCGGGCGCAACGGCACGCCTCGATGATCCACATTCTCACCCGCCCCGGCCTGGACGCGGTGGCCGCCGGGCTTTTGCGCGAATGGCTGGTGAAAAAACACAAGCCCATGCTGGTGGACTTTTTAAACGCGCTCGAAATTAAAAATGAGGACGGAGTCGTGGATGACCTGCCCCGGGAAATGGATGACGCCAAACTCAAGGCGGCGATTGAAACCCTGCTCGCCAAATTTCCGCATGAGGCCGTGGCCGTCTATTTAAACGCCTTCAACGAAATGAACCAGGCCAACTGGGCCAATCTCAAACAAATCCTGGCATCCGATCCAAGGCTGCAATTGGGCGCGCATTAGCTGGCCCCGCCCAGCCCGGCCGGCGCCCAACCCCTCGGCCCATAAAAAAACGGCGCGAATGCGGATTCGCGCCGTTCCCCGGTTTCTCCTGGCCGTCAGCTATACGTCATAGTACAGGAAGAATTCATACGGATGGGGCCGCAAACGAACAGCGTCGGATTCCTTGCGTTTGTTGCTGATCCACATCTCAATGAAGTCGCTGGTAAAGACGTCGCCTTTGAGCAGAAAGGCGTGGTCTTTTTCCAGGTGATTCAACGATTCATCGAGGCTGCCGGGCATCTGCGGAATCTTCGCGTGCTCCTCGGGCGGTAATTCATACAGGTTCTTGTCCATTGGCTCGCCCGGCTTGATCTTATTGGTAACGCCATCCAAACCGGCCATGAGCATCGCCGCAAAGGCCAGATAGGGATTGGCCGCCGGATCGGGGGGGCGATATTCGATGCGTTTGGCCTTGGGATTTTCGCTGTAGGTGGGAATGCGAATCGAGGCGCTGCGGTTACGCGCGCTGTAAGCCAGATTCACGGGCGCTTCATAACCCGGAACGAGACGTTTGTAGCTGTTCGTCGTTGGATTGCAAATGGCCGCCAGGGCCTTGGCGTGTTTCAAAATGCCGCCGACGTAATGGAGGGCCAATTGCGATAGCCCGGCGTATTCCTTGCCCGCGAAGAGCGGCTTGCCTTTGCTCCAAAGCGATTGATGCGTATGCATGCCCGAACCATTGTCGCCAAAGAGCGGCTTGGGCATGAACGTCACTGTCTTGCCGTGTTTCTTTGCGACATTTTTAATCACATATTTGTAAATCATCATCCAATCGGCCGCGGTCACCAGGGTGTTGAACCGATAATCAATTTCCGCCTGCCCGGCGGTGGCCACTTCATGGTGCTGGCGCTCAATCTTCACGCCCAGCGATTCCATGACCAGGCACATTTCCGTGCGGATATCCTGCTGCGTGTCCAGCGGAGAAACCGGGAAGTACCCCTCCTTATTGCGGATTTTATAGCCAAGATTCGATTCGCAGCAATGGCCGCCCTTGCCCACGTTCCAGACCGCTTCCTCGGAATCCACTTCATAAAATGTTCCGTTTTGTTTGGCGTCAAATCGGACGCTGTCGAAGATAAAAAACTCCGCCTCCGGCCCAAACACAGCCGTATCGGCGATACCGGTGCTTTTCAGGAACGCCTCGGCCTTTTGCGCGATGCCGCGCGGGTCGCGGCTGTAGGGTTCAAGCGTGCCGGTTTCGGCAATGGTGCAGGTGAGCGATAGCGTCGGGTCGGCCATGAACGGATCAATGAAGGCCGTTTCCGGATCGGGCATGGCCAGCATGTCCGAAGCCTCGATGGACTTCCAACCGCGGATGGATGAGCCGTCAAAGCCCAGTCCTTCTGAAAAAACATCTTCGCTCAGCTCGCTGATTGGCACGCTGAAATGTTGCCAGGTGCCGAAGGTGTCCACAAATTTGATGTCCACCATTTTAGCGCCGGCTTTCTTGGCCATGTCTAAAACACTTTTTGGATTTGCCATATTTAATGTGTGTGCAGTTTTATTGTTATTGTTGCGCAGCCAGACACCGCGCCGGTCTGAAACTTTGGCCAAGAACCGGCGCAGCGTCGAGACTATTTTGTCACATCGCGTATCCTTCTTCGCCGTGTTCGTTCACGTCCAGGCCCTGGATTTCGACTTCCTCAGTCGGACGCAGACCCACAAGCCATTTGGTGATCAGAGCGCAAATGATTGTGCCAAAGATAAATAAAATGAGCGAAAAGAAGACCGTTTTGCACTGTTCCCATAATTGAGGCTGAAAAATGTGGTCCGTCACGGTCCCTGTCAAATAGGTTGCCAGATTCGGATTGGCTTCCTGCCGGGCAAACATGCCGGTCATGATGGCGCCGCACAAGCCCCCGATACCGTGAACGCTCCAGACGTCCAACGCGTCATCCATGCCGAGCCAGCCTTTGACCTTGTAGCAGAAGAACCAGGGAACCGTGCCGGCGGCGATCCCAATCCAAAGGGCGCCGTGTGGCAGCACGTAACCGCAGGCCGGTGTAATGAGCACCAGGCCCGCCACGGCGCCGGAACAGAAGCCCAGCACGCTGGGTCTGCCCTTGACAATCCATTCCCACATGGGCCACACGAACGAACCCACCGCCGCTGCGATGGTGGTCGTAGTAAAGGCGTTGGCGGCTATCACATCTCCCGCCACCGCGCTGCCGGAATTAAATCCGTACCACCCCACCCATAGCATCGAAGCGCCGATAAAGGTCAGCACAATGCTGTGCGGTGTGAAGTTTTGTTTACCGAAGCCAATGCGTTTGCCGAGGATAAGGCAAAGGACAAGCCCCGACCATCCCGAGGACATATGCACCACCGTGCCGCCGGCGAAATCCAGACCTTTGATCTTCGCGTGGGGATTCCAACAACCGTTCATGATGCCATTGACGCCCCAGACCATGTGGCCCTGCGTGAAATAGACAATGAACATCCACAACGTCATGAACACGAAAATGGCGGAAATCTTCATGCGCTCGGCGATGGACCCAACAATGAGCGCCGGCGTAATGATGGCGAACATCAATTGAAACATGGCATACACATTTTCAGAAACCCAGTAGGAGTAACCGGGGTTGGGGGCTGAGGTCACGTTGGAGAACATCCAGCAGACGCCAGGGTTGCCGACGATCCCTTTGATCCAGTCCTTGGTCATGTCGCCTGTGCCGCCAAAGATCATTCCATAGCCGCAGATGATCCACAGGATGGTGACCAAGCCTGTGATCAGGAAGCATTGCGCGCACACCGAGAGGATGTTCTTCTTGCGCACCAGGCCGCCGTAGAAGAGGGCCAGACCCGGCAACGTCATGAACAATACCAGCGCGGTGCTGGTCAGGAGCCAGGCGTTGTGGCCCGCGCCGGGAAATGACACGGTATTGCCCACGCTGTTTTGGCAAGCCGGATTGGTATTAATGATGGACGGGCCCAGCGCAAAATTCACCGTCCAATTACCGTGGGTGTCTTTGTAAGGCGCGGTCGGGTCTGAGTTTTGAAAATAAGCTTCGATGGATTCCAGACGTTGTTCAACCGTTGGAGCGTTGGTCAGGGACGTCCAGGCTGGAGCGGATGAAGCCGCCGCGGCCGGCGCAGTCGTCAAAGCTGCCGCCGGGGCGTTGGCAGACGCCGCATTTGTCTGGGCGTCCACTGTCAGGCCGCCGAGCCAGGCGGTTGCAATCAGGGCGAGCGTTACAAAAATTCGTTTCATGGCTTTGTATTTCAGGATCTTTAGGTTTATTTGAAGTTGTTTTTCAGGATTCAAACAGCGGATTCGCCTTTCTCCTCGGTCCGGATTCGGATGGCTTCCTCGACGGACGAGACAAAAACTTTTCCATCCCCAATTTTTCCCGTTTTGGCGGCCTTGATAATCGCGCTTACCGCGGCCTCCTTCTGGGCATCCCCCACGACCAATTCGATTTTTATCTTCGGCAGAAAATCCACGGTGTATTCGCTGCCACGGTAGATTTCGGTGTGGCCCTTTTGCCGGCCGAAACCTTTGACTTCGCTTACGGTCATGCCTTCGATGCCGATTTCGCTCAGGGCGTCCTTTACCTCCTCCAATTTGAACGGTTTGATAATCGCGTCTATTTTCTTCATGGTTTTTTATGATTGTCCTGTATGCCGCCCGGCCGGCCTTCAGTCGCCGGGCGCCGTTCGCCCCTTAGCAACGGCAATGCCAACGGAAAAATTGGCCGGCTAAAACAGCCGCAATCGCTTGTGTTGCCAATGGTTTAAAAATGTTTCGGGCGCATGCTAACAATTCCAACCAAGCCCTTCCTCCTGTCGCCTTTTGACCACACGATAAAAATTTCGCCACTTGACGCATTGAAAGATGCCCGCTGAGAAAACGGCTAAATTTTGACAGCCGGGGAAAAAAATTCCATCCTGTGCCGGTGCGTTCCGTTCCCGTCCAACTTGGCAGGCGCAGTTACACGATCAAAATCGCGTCCGGGTTGTTGAAAACGATCGGCCCCGAATGCGCCCGCCTGAAACCCGCCGGGCATTGCGCCATCATCACCGACAAAAATGTTGGCAAATACTTTGCCAAAACGGCGTTTGACTCGCTCGTACGCGCCGGATTTTCGCCCGTCCTGGTAACGGTCCCCGCGGGAGAAACGGCCAAGAGCCTTCGCGCGGCCGCCTCGTGTTACGATCAATTGTCGGCGCATCGGCTGGAACGAAGCTCGTTCATTGTCGCCCTGGGCGGAGGGGTTGTCGGCGACCTGGCGGGATTTGTCGCCGCAACCTATTTGCGCGGCATTCCATTTATTCAGGTTCCCACGACCTTGCTCGCGCAAGTGGACAGTTCGGTCGGAGGCAAGACCGGCGTTAATCTGCGCGCGGGGAAAAACCTCGTGGGCGCGTTTTACCAGCCGCGCCTGGTATTGTGCGATACCGACACGCTCAAGACCCTGCCCACCCGCGAATTTCGGGCCGGACTTGCCGAAGTCATCAAATACGGGATCATTTATGACGCCCGATTCTTCGCATTCCTCGAACGCAGCCTTGCGCGGATTCTAAACCTGGACGAAAAAACGCTCGCGCCGGTCATCGCGCGTTGCTGCGAAATCAAGGCCCACGTCGTCAGCCAGGATGAAACTGAATCGGGATTGCGCGCGATTTTGAATTTCGGGCACACCATCGGCCACGCCATCGAAAACAGCTTCGGCTATGGAAAATATCTGCACGGCGAAGCCATTTCCATCGGACAAATCATCGAGTCCAGGCTCTCTGAAAAGGTGCTTGGATTGCCGCCCGAAGCCGTGAATCGGATCGAAAATCTCTTCCGCCAGGCCGGGTTGCCGTCGCAAATCCGGCTCAGTCCCGCGCGGCGCCAAAAATTGTTTGCCGCAATGCGCCTGGACAAAAAAGTAGTCGGCGGTGAAATGCGGTTTGTCCTTGCCCGGCGAATCGGACAGGTTGAATTTGGACAGCGTGTTCCGGCGGAGGCGATTGATTCAGCTTTGCGGTCGTAGCAACGTTGTTTAAAATCAAAATAAACGCAATCGCAATGCCTGCCCCATTCATCAACGGTCAAAAAACAAATGAAACGGCGCCTCTGGCCCGTCTTGCCACAGCCTGCCTCGAAGTTTCCATCAGCCCATGCAACCCCACGTCTTAGCCGTCGCCAATCAGAAAGGAGGGGTTGGAAAGACCACGACCGCAATCAACCTCTCGGCCTGTCTGAGCGCCGCCGGCCAGCGGGTCCTCCTGTTCGACCTGGATCCCCAGGCCAATGCCACCAGCGGAGTCGGTTTGGACAAATCCGAGGGGGCCAGCGCCTATCGCGTCCTCCTGGGCGAAGGCAACCTTCTCGATAAAATCAAGCCTACCGACTACGAGCGGCTTGAAATCATTCCCAGCGAAGTTGATTTATGCGCCGCCGACCTCGAACTGTCGCGCACCGACAATCACCTTCACGCCCTTTCACGCGCGCTCGGACCGGTCCTGGACAGCGGGCGCTTTGACATTGTATTGATTGATTGTCCTCCTTCCCTCGGTATCCTCACGCTAAACGCATTTGCCGCAAGCAACGGCCTTCTTGTTCCCTTGCAATGCGAATACTATGCCCTCGAAGGAATTTCCATGATGAACCGTGTCCTGGGCCAATTGCGTGGAGCCGGGGTGAACCCCAGCCTCGACATTTTTGGCGTCGTCATGACCATGTTCGACGTCCGCACCAAATTGTCCAACGAAGTCGTTGGCGAAGTCCGCAACCTGTTGGGAGCAAAAGTGTTTGAAACGGCCATTCCGCGAACCACCAAACTGGCCGAAGCGCCCAGCTATGGAAAACCCATCATCCATTACGATAAATACAGCAGCGGCTCGGCCGCCTACGAACTCCTCGCCCAGGAAGTCATGGCGCGGCTGCACAGCAATGGACTGATGAAATAATGGATTCTTTGGATGGAACTCCTGAGTCGGAACACGTAATCGTATTTTTCGGGTTCATGGAAAGCCCTTCTTCAGCTCGGAAGAGGCGACGCGGCGCAACGCCGTTATCTGAACCCCTCATTTAGAACTGCCGTAAGTGTCATGGCCGAAAAATTTCCATTTTAGCCGCACGGTGAACGGG
>JBOHXA010000333.1:0-4110 GCA_050737335.1 Limisphaerales bacterium
GAGGCAACGACAGCCGGGGGCGCGGACGGCCCCGGGTGCCGCTTCAAAAAGACGAGCGCGCCCAGGGCAAGTCCCGCTGCCAGCAAAATCCCAAGGACGAAATTCGGTCTCATATTCCGAAACTCGATTATAGAAAAAAACCAGGAAGGGCAAGGCCCTTCCCGGTTTGTTTTTTGGAACCAAAAGGAATTACGGAACCAGCGAGACGTGAGCGTTTATGATAATACCGTAATTGTCGTCAATATAGGCGTCCCCAGTCGCGCCTCCAAAGCTTGAAAGGCTTTCATGGGTTAACACGTCGTCCCTATAGGTTTGACTGTCGTGCAACACCGCGTGGAGTTCAACCGAATCATTATCGAAGTCGTTGAAGTTCATTGGATTGTCAGCGCCGTCGTAGTAGTATGGGTCATCGTTGAAATAAAGGTACATCGGGCCCGTTTCAGTGTACGTACCAGTGCTGGTGTCTTCGTTGTAGGTCCCGGCATAAATGTCATTGTCGAAAAGATCGTCAAAACCATAATATTCGTAGTCCAGCTCCAAATAACTGTAGAAGGCGCCATTGTAAGTGCCCTGCAGCGGGTAGTAAAAGCCGGACTTATTGGTCACATAAAGAGTGCCGTAAATGGTGTTATAGCTGCTGTTATCCACAACGGCTGAAGCCGCTGAATTAAACGCAATGTAACCGTCAGCCGGCAGGTTCGTGGCGGGCGCGTAATCACCGTAGTCAGCGGCCACGGCATTGGACACTAACAAATAGAGTTGGGCGTTGCCGAAGGACTTTGATTCGATCACACCAACATAAACGTAGTCGTAATTCGTCCCGCTTTTCACAATTTTGGTCTCGTTGGTTTTTTGCAGTTCCATCGTTCCACTGATGTTTAATTTAAACAGTGTGGTCTGCGCTGTTGGGATAGATACTGCCAAAGCCTTGCCCGCGCCAAACGCCACGGTCACGGCAAGAGCAAAGGTTGCGGCTTTTAATATTTTCATAATCGGTTCTCCTGCTTAATGTTTCAATGGTTGTATTTTCTCTTCTTTCATGCGGCTGTTCTGGTAATCTCCGCAGTGGGCCAATTCTGATGGAACGCAGGCAATTGTCAACGCTTATTTCCCAGATTATTTTCGGCCCGTTAACGCTTTGATTTCCAAAGAGATATTCAGGCGCCTTGAACGTTCAATCGCCGCGCGCCGGAGGGATTTCCATCCGTTATTGTCGAAGTCCAGGGCCGTCATTCAGCAAGCTATGCTTGCCGGGGCGAATCAATTGCGGAAGCATAGGCATGACCGGACGGTTCCGGCAATGAAGACAAACAACGCTTGAAAGCCAGGCCGGTTTGAGGCATATGAATTTGTTTTGGACGTTGTTTCGACCGCTTGCTCGCCAGCCATCGCCGCGCCATGGCCGTCGGGGGCGCGGCCTAAAACGGAAAATGCATTATCGCGCTAAAACCATATGCTCAAGCTCGGCGTCAACATTGATCATGTAGCCACGCTTCGCGAGGCCCGTTATCGCGGACGCGGATTCGGCGAACCGGACCCGGTTGAAGCGGCCAGAGTCTGCGAAGCGGCCGGCGCGCACGGAATCACCGCGCATTTGCGCGAAGACCGCCGGCATATCCAGGACCGGGACGTTTGGAAACTGCGCCAGACAGCCAAACGATTGAACCTTGAAATGGCCAACACGCCGGAAATCATCGAAATAGCTCTCAAACTGAAGCCTGACATCGTCTGTATCGTCCCTGAACGCCGGATGGAAGTGACCACCGAAGGCGGCCTGGACGCGGCCGCGGCTGAAGATTCGCTGACTGATCTCCGGAAACGAATGAACGACGCCGGCATTGAAGTGAGTCTGTTCATTGCCCCGGATCGGGAACAGATCGAGGCCAGCGCCAGGGTGGGAAGCCAGTTCATCGAACTACATACCGGACGATTCGCCGAAGCGTTTTTCGAAAAGACCGGCGCCATCCAAAAATCGCCTGTAACCTGTCCTGAATTGGAACGTCTAATCTCCGGTGCGGAACTGGCGCACGCGCTGGGCTTGCGCGTCAATGCCGGGCACGGATTAAATTACGAAAATCTGCCGGCGCTCTTTGCGGTACCGCACTTGGAGGAATTGAATATCGGCCACAGCATCGTGTCCCGTTCGATTTTTTCAGGAATGGAAAATGCTGTAATGGAAATATTGCGCGTGATGGAAGCGTATCCAGTCCCCAAAGGGTTGCCGCGGTAAAGCGTCCCGGATCCGCCGACTGTAAGAGGCGGCTTTCTTTGGCTGGGTTGCTTTTTCCTGAGCGTCAAAATCGCCCTGAAAAATCACTTTGACTTTTTTGGGATTGCGTTAAATTGAACAAGATAAGGAAGACTGAGATGAAGAAAAATTTTAATAGCGGCGGTTTTACACTCATAGAACTGCTGGTCGTTATTGCGATTATCGCCATTCTGGCGGCAATATTGCTGCCCGTGCTGAACCAGGCCAAACAAAAGGCCGTTGAGGCAAGCTGTCTCAATAACCATAAGCAACTTTCCCTGGCATGGTCCATCTATCAGAATGACAACAACGGATATTTGATCATTGACGATCCGGTGACCGACGGCGTATTGGGCGGCACAAACCTGCCGAGCTGGGTTTTTGGGGATATGACGCAACCGACCCAGGCGACGAATGCCAGCCTCATCGAGCAGGGCCTGCTCTATCCCGCCGTGAACAATGTGAAAATCTATCATTGTCCCGCCGATACGGTGGCAATGGCCGGCGAGAGCGCGCCGCACATTCGCAGTTACAGCATGCAGCCGCAAATGGCGCCCTACTATGACGGGTCAAACTGGGTGGGCCAAACCGCCTTTCCCCCGATGTACAATGAAAATGACATTCGGGCTGTGTCGCCATCGGAGACGATTGTCTTTTTGGACGAAAGTCCTTATACGATCAACGACGGCTATTTTGCGGTCCCGGTTAGCGGGACACCCTGGGCAACCGATCTGCCGGCCTATTGGCACGACCATGGCGATAATTTTTCTTTCGCCGACGGCCACGCGGAGCATTGGCGCTGGCAGGACGGCAGAACGTCCAGCCAGAACCCCGGTTCCGGCGCCGCTCCCTATCCTGATTTGACTCGACTTCAGGCCTCCCTGGGCTATCGCTAAGAATAATGATTCTCGGTGTCGGCATTGACATCATCGAAGTAGCGCGCATAGCGGCGTCGCTCGAAAAATTCGGGCATCGCTTCGGGGAACGGATTCTTTCGGCAGAGGAGACGCAGTATTGCCTTTCTCATGCGAGTCCGGCGCCATTTGTCGCCGCGCGATTTGCGGCCAAGGAAGCCGTTTCCAAGGCGTTTGGAACGGGCATTGGGGCGCATCTGGGGTGGCAGGACATGGAAATCGCCCACCGCGTCAGCGGCGAGCCATACGTGATTCTGCGCGGCAAAGGCAAAAAGCTATTCGAAGCGCGAAAAGCCAAAAATCTACTGGTCAGCATCAGTCACACCAAAGAATACGCCGCGGTGGTGGCCATTCTGGAAGACTAAATGAGCCGCGCATTGGTTTGTTCTTTTTTCGCGCCCTCTTATCCACCACACTTCCGGCATGGCGGCGGCCGTTGCGGCAATCTTGCTTTTCGCGGGCGCGAGTTTCTTTTTTGCGCTGGCGGAAACGGCCTTGTTTTCCCTCGCCAAATGGCAGGTGGCGCAACTCGCCGAAAAAAACCCGCGCGCGGGCAAAGTGGTCGCAGTCCTGCTCGAACATCCACAGCATCTGCTGGCGACGCTGGCGCTGGGCAACACGTTTGCCAACGCGGCGATGCTCGCGGTCGTGCTGCGGATGGTCTTCGACGCGCACTGGATGCTGGCGTTGACGATGATTGCGCTGCTGGCGCTGACGCTGTTGGGCTGCGAAGTTTTCCCCAAGACCCTGGCGGTGCGGCAGCCGGAACGCTGGGCGCTGCGCGTGGGCTGGCCGCTGCTGGTTTTTCAAAAGGCGACGGCGCCGCTGCATCTCGCGGCGCGCTGGTTGAACGTTGTGATTTTGACAAAGACGGCCCGGCAAATGGACGCGACGCCGGCGTTGACGGACGCGGAATATCACGAGCTGCTCGAAATGGCGTTTCAGCAG
>JBOHXA010000334.1:0-11106 GCA_050737335.1 Limisphaerales bacterium
CTCTACGGCACGACGTTTACCGGCGGCGCGCTGGGCTTTGGAACGATTTTTGAAGTCACGACGAATGGCGCGTTCACGACATTGGTGTCATTTGGCTGGACGAATGGTTCCCAACCCCAGGCTGGCCTAACCCTGGGAAACGACGGCAATTTTTACGGCGTCACGATTGGCGGCGGCACAAATGGATACGGCACCGTTTTTCAAATGACGCCCTCGGGGAATCTCACAACTCTTTTCTCGTTCAACGGCTATGACGGCTCCGCTCCGGATGCGCCGTTGACGTTGGGTGCTGACGGCAACCTTTACGGAACGACACGATCAAGTCTGCCGGGCGGCAATGGAACCGCTTTCGAGATTTCGACCGCCGGCGCCTTTACAACCCTGGCGTATTTAGACAATGCCGACGGAGCAAACCCGCACAGCGGATTGGTTGCCGGCACAAACGGCGATTATTACGGCACAACCGAGTCCGGCGGCACGGCAAACCTGGGAACGGTTTATCAGGTGACGCCCGCCGGGACGGAAACGGTTTTGGCATCGTTTGATCTGACCAACGGCGCGTCGCCAGTGGCGGATTTGACACCGGGTCCAAATGGAAGTTTTTATGGAACAACTTACGACGGCGGCGTGAGCAGCCTGGGCACGATATTCACAATAAGTCCGGCTGGAATGTTGACAACGCTGGTTTCGTTTTGCGACACCAACGGCGCCAATCCGCAATCGAAACTCGTGTTGGGAACAAACGGTGATTTCTATGGAACGACGTGCCGCGGCGGCGCCAATGATTCGGGTACTATCTTCCAGATGACGCCCGATGGCACGTTGACCACCCTGGTTTCATTGACCGTGACAAATACACCGGCGGATTTGGTCCAGGGTGCGGATGGTAATTTGTATGGCATCAATGACAATGACGCTCTGATTTCAGCGGAAGACGGCAGTGGGGCGTTTTTCATTTTGACCCCGGGCGGCAGCATTTCCAACCTGGCAACGATGCCCACGCTCATTGGGAACCCGGCAGCCACGGTGATTCCAGGCGCGGACGGCAATTTTTATGGAACGGCAAATGGCGTTATGGAAAATGGGGAAAATAATGGCGTCATCTTCAAGGTAACACCCTCCGGCGCGCTGACCACGCTTTTCACATTCGGCGGGACAAACGCTTTTATGCCCACGGCCGCTTTGATGCAAGGCGCTGACGGCAAATTTTATGGCTCGACGCTCCAGGGAGGCAGCGATGGTTATGGAATCGTCTATGCAATTACATCGTCGGGCGCGTTCACAAATTTCTTCTCCTTTGACGCGACGAACGGAGCCTTCCCGGATGGCGAATTGACTGAGAGTCCCGACGGGAGTTTATACGGCGCCACGTCCGCGGCGGGAAGCGAAGGGGGCGGAAACGTATTTGAACTTTACCAGGCAGTCACTGCCGCGCCGGCATTTTTATCCGTCACCAGAAATGGCAGCGTCGTCACTCTTGCCTGGAGCGCCATGAGCGGCCGAAACTATCAATTACAATACAGCGACGAGTTGACTTCCGGCGTTTGGAACGATTTAAACGGAGAGCTGTCGGCGACTAATACGACGATGGTTACGATTGATTCCACTCCCGACGCGTCCCGCTTTTACCGGATTCTGGCATTGTGATTGCGCGGGAACCCGGGGAGTGGGGTGAGAAGGCGGAAGGATTCCGTTGGGAAATTGGAAAATTGTTGCTTGCGAAAACTCCGTTACCGTTCCAAATTCGGCGCATGGCTTTGACACCTTCAACAATGTTGTCGCTTGGCACGATGGCGCCTGATTTTGAATTGCCCGATACAAATGGCGGATTGGTATCCCTCGCGGATTTCAAAGGCGCACCCGCTCTCATGGTCTGGTTTATCTGTAACCATTGTCCGTACGTGAAGCACATTCGCTCCGGCCTTGCGCAGTTCGCCCGGGATTACGCTTCAAAGCGTGTCGCCATCGTCGCCATCAATTCCAACGACGTGGAGAATTATCCGGACGACAGCCCGGCGAAAATGAAGGAAGAAATCGAAACGGCCGGCTACCCCTTTCCCTATCTTTATGACGAAACGCAGGCTGTGGCAAAGGCCTATCGCGCCGCCTGCACGCCCGACCTTTATCTTTTTGACAAGAATCAAAAGCTCGTTTATCGCGGCCAGTTCGACGATAGCCGTCCTGGCAACGGCGTCTCGGTGACTGGCAAAGACCTTCGCGCCGCCGTGGATGCCCTCCTCTCGAACAAGCCGATTCCGGTCAACCAAAAACCAAGCATGGGCTGCAATATCAAGTGGAAATCCGGCAACGAACCGGATTATTTCTAAGTCTGGAGAATCCGTTGCAGACATAGCGGACAGGCATCGAGCCGGTCCGGAGAGTTGCATTTTTCCGAAGCAGCCAAACAGGCGGGAAAGCCACTAAAATTCAACCTTTCGGCAATCGCGTCTCAACCATTTCGCACAGGACGTGAATCAGCAGCTTATGCGCTTCCTGAATGCGCGCGGTCACGGTTCCAGGCACGAGCAAATCAATCGTCGCAACGCCTTTGGTAAACCCTCCGTCCCGGCCCAGGAAACAAATGCCTTCAATTTCTTTGCGCCTGGCTTCCTCGAGCGCCCGAAAAACATTCCGCGATTTGCCGCTGGTGGTCAGCGCAATGAGAACGTCGCCCTTTTCCCCCAGGCCCCATACCTGCCGGGCAAAAATTTCGTCGGCGTGATAGTCATTGCAGACCGCGGTCATATATTCGCCGTTGGCCGGGAGGGAAATGGCCGGATAGGGCCGGCGGTCGTCGCAGAAGCGGCAGAGAAATTCAGTGGCCAGATGCGTCGCGTCCGACGCGCTGCCGCCGTTGCCGCAGACGAGCAGCTTGTGGCCGGAGACAAGGCAGGTCGAGACCATTTGGACCGCGCGCGCCAGCGGCTCTTCCAGCTTGTCCAATCCGCGAAGCGTTGCAATGGACTCTTCAATTGTGCGCTGCAACTGTGTCATTGCGGAGAGGGTAGGGGACCCGGCAACGTTTTGGAACTTCCAATTTCATGCATGTTACCTGGCGGGTGGCGCGTCAAGTATGCCAGGACTATCATTCTCGACTTCCTTGACAAGCCACGCACAACCCGGGCAAATGGTTCCCGCTTGAAAACTTTGGATCGTTGGAATAACATTTGCCCATGCCTATATACGAATTTCATTGCGAAAAATGCGGAAAGGGAAGCGAAATCCTGGTTCGTTCGGCCGATTGGAAAGGCGTCGAGTGTCCTCACTGCGGTTCAAAGGAGCTGGCCAAGAAATTTTCAACGTTTGCTTCCGCCGGTTCCGGCGTTCCTGAATCCGGCGGGTCAACAGGTGGCGGGCATTGCTGCAGCGGCGGCGGATGCGGATGCCATTAATCGGAGACGAGTCAATAGTTCGTTGTGCGCGCGCGCTTTCTTTGTGGTCCGGCCGGGAGCGGCAAGACATTCCGATGTCTGGCGGAAATTCGCGCTTCTCTTCAGGCGGCCGCTGAAGGCGCGCCATTGCTGTTCATCGCTCCCAAACAATCCACGTTTCAGATCGAGCGGCAGTTGCTGGCCGATGAAACACTGCGCGGCTATACCCGGCTGCATATTCTGTCGTTTGAGCGGCTGGCGAAATTCGTGTTTGACGCATTTAACGTCGCGCCGCCGGAATTTATCAACGACGAAGGCCGCGTGATGGTTTTGAGAGCGTTGCTCCTGCGATGTGAGAATGAACTGAAGTTGTTTCGAGGCAGCGCCCGGCGCCCGGGCTTTGCAAGGGAAGTAAGCCGCCTGTTCGTCCGGTTCCAGCAACATCAACTGTCCACGCTTCGGCTTGGCGCCTTTGCCGAAAACCAAAACTTGCGTCCCGAGCTGCGCGACAAACTGCGCGATCTGGCCCTTCTGTTCCAACGCTATTGCGCATGGCTGGCGGACAACAAACTGCGAGATCAGAACTGTCTCCTGGATGACGCCGCCGAGCTGCTCCGGGTGAGACGGGCTGCCAGCCCATCCAGCGGGTCACATTGCCCCGCGAGTCTGAATCGCGTTTTCTTTGACGCGCTTTGGCTCGATGGATTTGCGGAAATGACACCGCAGGAGCTGGACATGCTTGAGGCCATCCTGCCTTATTGCGGCCGCGCGACCCTCGCATTCTGCGTCGCGGAATCGGCGATTTCAGAAAGAAGAATCTCGTGGCTTTCGATTTGGAACGCTGTTGGCGATACCTATCAACGATGCCGCCAACGGGTTGAACGTGTGGGCTGTAAAGTCGAAGTCGAGACGCTTCCGCGGGATTCGGCAAACACCCGGTTCGCGCGCAGCGGCAACTTGCGGCATTTGGAAGCGCACTGGGAGAACGGGGAAAGTGGAGCGATGACGCGTCACGCCGCCCCCCGCGCGACGAGCCGAACGGGCGGCAGGCAAATGCTGGAACACGCCAATTTGCGCATTGTTGCCTGTCAGAACCCCGAGAGCGAGGCGGTTTTGGCTGCTCGCGAGATATTGAAATTTGTCCGCGCCGGGAATCGTTTTCGCGATTGCGCGGTTCTGGCGCGTGATCTGGAGCCATTTCACCAGACGATCGCTCGAACGTTCCGCCGCTATGCGATTCCCTTCTTCCTGGACCGCCGCGCCCGCGTCGCCCATCATCCGCTCGCGGAATTGACCCGCAACGTGTTGCGGGTCGTCGCTTTCGATTGGCAACACGAGGATTGGTTTGCCGCGCTCAAAACCGGGTTCGCTTCCGCGGATGAAACGGAGATTGACGGGCTTGAAAACGAATCGCTCGCGCGTGGATGGCGTGGAAAAAAATGGCGGGAACCGATTCAAATCCCCGAGGACCGCAAGCTGGAACAACGATTGGAGGCGCTGCGGCAGCAAGTCGTTCCGCCATTTGAAGTTTTTAACGCCGCGGTTGCGAAATCAAATTTTCAGCCGAATGGCAAGGAGCTTGCCCGGCTGCTGGATGAGCTTTGGAACGACCTCGGCGTCGAAGAGACGATGGAAAAGTGGGCAGTGGGCGAGAAAGCGCGCAGTGGCGTCCAACCGCCGGTCCATGCCACTGTTTTGGATCAAATGAACGCCTGGCTCGCCAATGTGAAACTTGCCTTTGCGAACGAGAAGATGCCGGTGCGCGACTGGCTGCCCGTCGTCGAAGCCGGCCTGGCAAACTTGACCGTTGGCCTGATTCCGCCCGCGCTGGACGAAGTGCTGGTCGGAGCGATTGACCGCGCCCGCAATCCCGAGTTGAAGTTTTCCTTGGTCATGGGTGTGAATGACACTGTCTTTCCGGCAGCTCCCGCGTCGTCGGCCGTTTTGACGGACACTGATCTCGATGAATTGAACCAATTCGTTTCCGTCGGGGCGAACGCGCGGGACATCCTCGCGCGCGAGCGTTATTACGGATATATCGCCTTCACCCGCGCCAGTGAGCAAGTGCTGGTGAGCTATTCCCGGACCGATTCCTCCGGCGCGCCATTAAATCCGTCGCCGTTTGTTGTCCGGTTGCTGGGCCTCTTTCCGGGACTTGAGGCGGAACATTTTGAAAATCGAATACACTTAAATAGCGTCGAAAGCCCCAATGAATTGCTTCCGCGGCTGATGAGTGTTCCAAAAGCCGACCGGAATCTTTTTGGGTCTGAATCCATCAGCGCCTTCGTTCAATCCCTCGAAGAATTGCGGGAACCTGATCCTTCGGAACAGCTTTCACGGGCAATGGCTGAAAAACTGTATGGCCGGTCATTCCGGACCTCCGTCAGCCGGCTGGAAGAATTCGCGCAATGTCCGTTTAAATTCTTTGTCCGGTCCGGTTTGAGAGCCGGCGAACGAAAAATATTCGAACTGGATCCCCGTGAACGCGGCACATTTCAACACGAGGTTTTGAAGCAATTTCACGACGGGTTGATTGCCGAAAATAAGCGGTGGCGTGATTTGACACCTTCGCAGGCGCGGGATCGCGTCGGCCAAATCGCCGCGGCGCTTGCGGGGGATTTTCGTGACGGCTTGTTGCGTGATTCCGCCCAAAGCCAGTTCGCCGCCCGGGCAATGGCCGAATCGTTGGAGAATTTCATTGAGGTGGTCGTTTCCTGGATGCGGGAACAATACGAGTTTGATCCAGCCGCCGTGGAATTGGGTTTTGGCGAAGATAATTCGCTGTTGCCTGCCTGGACAATTCCGCTGGATGGCGGACGTGAATTATCCTTGCGCGGCAGAATTGACCGCGTGGACGTGTGCCGGGAATCGCAGGGCGGCGGGGGCCTGGTTGTCGTTCTGGATTACAAATCCAGCCGCAAGAAATTAGACCCTGTCCTTGTGGCGCACGGCGTGCAATTGCAATTGCCCGCGTATTTGAGCGCATTATCGCAGTTTGCTCATTTGCGCAGTGTCCTGGGGATGGAAAACCTCGTGCCTGCCGGCGTTTTCTATGTCAACTTGCGCGGCCAGTTTGAGAACGGCGAGACGCGCGCCGAAGTATTGGGCGAGGCCAGCTCGCGGCGCGCGGCGTATCGCCATACCGGCCGGTTCGACGCCGGCGCGTTGCACAAGTTGGATTCGGCCGGCGCGGCCGACCAGTTTCATTATACGCTGAAACAGGATGGAACCCTCCGAAAAGGCGCCGTTGAAGCCCTTTCCCAGGCGGAGTTTCAAGAGTGGCTCGATCGGGTTGAATTGCAATTGCGCCGGATAGGAGAAGAAATCTTCTCAGGCGTGGCGCAGGTGGCCCCGTACCGCAGGGGCCGCGAAACACCATGCGATTATTGCGATTACGCCGCCGCATGCCGCATTGACGCCTGGACCCACCACTTTCGCGTGCTAACCGGGCCGCGCGCGTGAGCAAGCGGAACAATCATCCCACCCACAAGCGGCAACAAACCGTTCCCTCGTGGATGCGGCTTGGTTAGAGCCGCGCGACCACAGACCCTTCAACTGAATAAATCGAGTTGGGGCGGCGGAGCCAGGGTTTGCAGCTTGTCCCGGTCACGATTGCGCCGGGCGCGCACGTTGCCTTCCGGCGTCAGTTCCGACTCTTCCAGGTTTCGCAGGATTTCCTTTGCCCGTTCCAGGACGGGTTTCGGAATGCCGGCAAGGCGGGCCACCTGGATACCGTAACTTTTGTCCGTGCCGCCGGCGACGATTTTGCGAAGGAACACAATCTGGTCGCGCCATTCGCGAACGGCCACGTTGAAATTTTTCAGCCGCGGCAAACGCGCGGCCAGTTCAGTCAGTTCGTGATAATGCGTGGCAAAAAGGGTTTTTGCCCCCACTTGATGGTGCAAATGTTCGACGATGCTCCACGCGAGCGACAGGCCGTCAAAGGTGCTGGTGCCACGGCCGATTTCATCGAGGATAACCAGGCTGCGCGGGGTGGCATTGTTCAGGATGTTGGCCGTCTCGGTCATTTCAACCATGAACGTGCTTTGGCCGCGCCCCAGGTCGTCGCTGGCGCCAATGCGTGTGAATATACGGTCCACTAAATCAATCCTGGCTTCCGTCGCCGGCACAAAGCTGCCCGTATGGGCCAGCAACGTGATGAGCGCCACCTGGCGGATGTAAGTGGATTTGCCGGCCATGTTCGGACCCGTTATCAGGGCTATCTGTGAAAACTCTTCGGAATCGGGGTCTTTGCCGGAGCTAAGAGAGGTGTCATTTGGCACGAACCGGTCTTCACTCAGATTTCCCTCCAAAACCGGATGGCGCCCTTCCCGGATGCGCAAATTCCCTTCGTCGCCCAGCCGCGGCCGGCAATAACCGTGAAGCCGCGCCGTTTCCGCAAATGACGCCAGAACGTCCAATTGCGCCAAAGCCGCCGCCGTTTCCTGGATGTCTCTCAAACATCCAAGAACGCTTTCACGCACACGCTGAAAGAGTTGATATTCCAGCTTTAAAGCCCGCTCTTCCGCGCCTAGAATCTTGCCTTCCATTTCCTTAAGTTCAGGCGTGATGAAACGCTCCCCGCCCGCCACCGTCTGTTTGCGGACATAGTGTGGCGGAATTTTATCAAGATTTGCCCTGGTCACCTCTATGTAATAGCCGAAGACCGAGTTGAATCGCACCTTCAAGGAACCGACGCCCGTCTTTTCAATTTCCTGTTGCTGCAATTTCGCGATCCATTCCTTGCCACCGCGCATCGCCTCGCGCAATTCATCGAGGCCGCAATCAAAGCCGTCCCGGATCATTCCCCCTTCTTTGACCGCCAAAGGCGGTTCATCCACAATCGCCAGCGATAGCGTCTGGATCAGCTCCGGCAATTCTGAAATTTGCGATAGGAGACATCCAATGAGCAATCGTGGATTGCCCATTGCCGATCGCGGATTCTCAAAATCTTCTTTGACTAACATTGAGGCCGATCCGGGCGCCGAAAGCGTGGAAAGCGTCAGCTTAAGACTCGGAATCTGTTCGAGAGCAATCCGAAGGGCGAGCAGGTCGCGGGCATTGCCACCGCCGGAACCGAGACGGCCAAGCGTCCTTTCCAGATCGCGGACGCGGGCCAATTGCGCGCGGAACTGTTCAAGCGCCGGCGCATTTTCGATGAATGTCTGGACGGCAATTTGGCGCCGCTGGATGGGTTCAACCGCTGACAGCGGCTGCGAGAGCCAATTGCGAAAGAGCCGGGATCCCATGGGGGTGACCGTGCGGTTTAACGCCCCGTATAGGGACGCGTTTCGGGGAGCGTCATGGCGCAAGGCCTCGAGGATTTCCAGATGACGCAACGTCGCGCAATCCAGCGTGAGAAATTCGGAACGCTGGTAAAACGAAATTCGCGTCAGATTCTTCGCATCCCTTCGCAAATGCTGCGTCAAATAATGCAGCGCTCCTCCCGCCGCGCCGGTTGCCGCTTGCTTGTCCTTTAATCCGAAGCCGTCCAGTGATGACACTTTGAGATGGTCGCGCACGGTAAAAATCGCGGTTTCAGGCGCAAACGTCCAGTCGTCATAGCCGTGCAGGATCTTAACAGTGTCCTGTAGCGTGTCCCGGATGAATGTTTTATCAGCCGGAAAAATCACTTCGGCCGGTCGCAGCCGCTCCAGTTCCGCCAGAAGAGCGGCATCGGTGTCCAATTCCGTCGTCAAGAATTCGCCAGTCGTCAAATCAATCAGGGCCAGGCCAAAAACTTTCCCATTCGCGCAAATGGCGGCCAGGAAATTGTTTCTTTCCGCGACCAGCATTCTTTCATCGAAATGCGTGCCCGGCGAAAGAATCTGGGTAACCTCGCGCCTGACCAGTTTGCCCGGCCGGGCTTCCTCAAGTTGCTCGCAAATGGCGACCTTGCGTCCAGCCCGAAGAATTTTACCGATGTAACCGTTCGCGGCATGGAAGGGCAGGCCGCACATCGGAATGCCGTTGCGCGCCGTAAGCGCGAGGTTGAGGATTTGCGCGCCGGACTGCGCGTCTTCAAAAAACATCTCGTAAAAGTCACCCAGGCGAAAAAGCAAAAGGGCGTCTTTTGGCAATTCGCCCTTGATACGGCGATACTGCGCCATCATCGGGGTGATTTGAGATTCGGCCTCGGCCATGGCGAGAAACTACCAAAAGTCGTTTCATCCCTGAAGATTAAAGCGTTGAAGCTGTTTGTGGCGGATTATGCCCTTAAAAGCACCTCGGGAATCAATCGAAGGCCCGTGCCGCGACGCTCGTCAACCATCAAGCTTCAACATGGCCCATGAGGGCACCGAAACGGAGGCCGCGGGTGCTCACGCGCAATTCGTCAAAGCCGAATGTCTCCATCACTAACGCATAAATCAGGGCGCCGGTCAGAATCACGTCCGCTCTGGATTTGGGAAGGCCCGGTATCTCCTTTCGTTTTGCCAACGGCAGCCTCCATAAATTCTTAACATAGGATTGAACCTTCGGCAGGCTCAATTGCGCCGCTTCAATTTGTTCACGATCAAATCGGTCGGATTTTAGTTCCATCTGCGCCAGGATTGTCGCGGTGCCGCCGGTTCCCGCCAATCGAATGCCGCCGGATTTCCTTTCACGCCGCAAAAACGGTTCCAGTTCCAGGCGCACTTGCCGCTCTAAAAATGCGAGAACGTCGTCGCGGCACACGGCATATTCTTCAGGCGTCGGCGGATCGCCATGCGGGTGTTCTTCCATCAAGCGGACTGTGCCCAACGGAAAACTGCGCGCGAAACTCTCCCTCCCGCCGTGGCCAAGGATAAACTCGGAACTGCCGCCGCCCACGTCGAGCAGCAGCAACGGCGTCTTCGCCAGGTCCGTTCCGCGGGTTGCGCCTTGAAAGGCCCATTCGGCCTCCTGGGCGCCGGAGATGATTTCCAGATTCAAGCCGCATGCCCGCGCAATTGCGGACGCCAAGTCCTCCGGATTTACCGCGTCTCGGGCCGCGCTCGTGGCAAATACTCGAATCGAGATGGCCCTTTGGCCCCGCGCAAAATCCGCAAATCCGGCGACGGCTTTGGCGGTTTGGGCAATGGCATCCGGTTGCAAACGATGCGTCTCGTAGAAATTCTTCCCCAGGCGCGTCTGACGGCTTTCTTCGACAACCGGTTGGACGGTATGTCCGTCCACGTCGGCGACGAGCAGTTTTATCGAATTGGTGCCAACGTCTATAACGGCGCGCCGCGCGGGTTTCATGTCGTTTCCTCAGGATAGAAAAAGCGAGCGCCATTTTGAAGTGATTTTGGAAAAGTATAATAGCGCATGATGGTCTCTATTCAGCAGAAACCTGTCGCTGGAAATTATGGCTCCCGTTGAAGGAAAGCGCATGATGGCCTGTGACGGGAGAGGGCGAACGATAGACCGCGCACTCGGCCCTTATTTTATTGCTGGCCCGGAAGCTGGCACGAATCGGGTCTATGGGCCAGAATCTGGCTTATGAATTGGATACGGCGGCAAATAGCGCTGAAATTGAAATTTATCGTCTGCCTCATTTTGGTTTTCTGCGCGGCATTACTCGGTGGTTGCGCGGGCACGCGTTCAGTCACAATTCACAACCGGCAAATCAGTGACATCCGAATGTTCAATGTTCAGGACGGTTGGGCGGAGGCATACGGTCCTGGCGGTTGCCGGATATTGAAGACGAGCGATGGCGCGCGGCATTGGAAGAATGTTACGCCGTGTCCGTTTCCGTATGATGTCTGGAGCTGCC
>JBOHXA010000335.1:0-2083 GCA_050737335.1 Limisphaerales bacterium
TGTCAATGCCCTGTTGCCAGGGCGGAATGGAAAAGTTCTCGCTGATGCCGCCGGACACGCCAGAACTGTTGTTGCCGCCTACCTGCCCGCCCCAGTCCCAGGTGGTTTCATAAATCCAGGGGCCGCCCGGACCGGTCGTGGTCAGCGTTGTTCCGCCCACTTGAACAATGTTCGTGCTCTCGGCGGGAAATGGAATGCCGCCCAGGAACGCGTCCCCGTCTCCCGAGGCATTGTAAAAGGATTGTCCCTGCGCCGCCATTTGTTTGAAGATGTCTTCCGCCGTCAGGTCTGGCGCGCCCGGGGCGTCATTTCCCCAGGAACAACTGAATTGTTTCACGCCGTCGCCCGTATCGTTGGCCATGACATCCAGAATATCCTCCCAACTCGCGTTCGTCGGAGCTTCATACAGGACGATTTGAGCCAAAGCCGGGGCAATGGACATGGCCACGTCAATATCCAGGGACACTTCATCGTTGCCCGAACCGGGGGAACTGACGCCGCCGTCAACGGAGACGGTCTTAAGAGGAACGGACACACCCGCAAGCCCTTCATAATAAGCGACGTCACTGGGATAATAGGTGTCAAATTCCAGCAATCCCACCGACTGCCCCGCGCCAGTCAGCGAAACTCCCGGAATATATGCCGCCCTGAAATCCTCGCCCATGTAACCGCCGTCCGGACCCGAACCCGAGCCCTGCTGCCGCGGCCGGCGCGCCTCCGTCCCGGCATTCGCCGTGTTTTCTTTGATGATTTTTGCCCGCTTGACCGCGTAATTGTCCAGCCCGCTGATATGCAGGATCGGCACGCTCAAATCCAGGGACGGCGCGCGGTCCGGACCAAAAAAGCTCCGCTTCCCCTTCGGACGCTGGTAGGTGCGCATGGTCAGATGAAATACGCGTTCCACGTCCGCCGACGGCCCGCTGACGTCCAGGACCATCCGGTCGGGACGCTCGACGACCGCAAAACCGTTGGTGCCAAAGAAATTGGCAACCGTCTGGTAATCGGAAATCGAAGGGGCGAATTGCGCGACAAATTGTTGCGGGGTCAGATAATGACGGTAATTGGCGCTGGCGGGGTCGTAAAGTTGGCCCAGGAGACTGTCAAGGGCCGCCTCATTGCGCAATGGCAGTCCAATGGAAAGGTTCAGTCGCTTCTCAGGAGCCAGCCGTCCCGTCGGGGACAGCCGCAGAATCGCCGGCTCCACGGAATTTTGAATCTGTTTCGGGCCGGCGTGCGCCGGACCGATGAATGCCATCGCCGCAGCGACGGTTAAAATACAACGCAAGGCGTTCAAGTGCGAAAATTTTTTCATTGCCGCGGTAAGCGCTGTGGCTCGAAACTTCCTTAAATTAACAGGTTTCGCCCGATATTCAATCAGATTCTCGTTGTTACAAGTTCAAGGAGTTGGCCGGGCGCGCTCGCGAATGAACCGAGTGGCCGCGAATTATTTTAACCACCGCCAAAATCCCTTCCTCGCAGTGGGTCTCGCCTCGGAGACTCATCTCTTTCTTGTTTTTCAGCCTTTTGGCTTTTCAGCATCTTCCCATCCATCCTGTCCAAAAATTCCGCGCGTCCGGTTGCTCCCATCGAAAAACAGAATCCCTCTACATCCCGATTATCTCAATTCCTTAAATTATCTTCAACCACAACATTTGAAACTTTTTGGAACCCATTGGAACCCAATTGCCTCGAATATCCTTCCATTAACGCATTAAAGTAGTATAGATATTTGCGAAAATCACCCCTCTTTTTACCCGCTTCGTTTCCGCGGCCAAAATCCTTCAATTTCCCAATAAAAACGGCAAAAATGACCCGAGTTTTCCGTTCGTTTCCCCGCTTCCTCCCTATACAAAAGAAATGTGTACGAACCTCTCTCCGCAGCGCCACCCATCCGTCCGCTCCGGTCATCGCCTGGACCTGGCTGGGCGGCGCCTCTGCCAATGCCCCGAAAAAGTGGCCCGTGCCCGGCGTTTACAATGCGTTCTTTCCGCATTGCGCTTCAAATCCGCCTTCGTTAAGCTATCAAAACCATTCGGGCATGAAGCGCGAATGGTAAAGTTTTTATGGCCGAAGGATATTGCGT
>JBOHXA010000336.1:0-2668 GCA_050737335.1 Limisphaerales bacterium
GCTCTACCCCTGAGCTACGCTGGCAAAATACCCAAACGAATATTATGCCCTCATTAAGAAAGCGGGCCTTAATACTTCGGAAATCCTTGACCGAAACTTTTGGGATCCCACGCCCCTCGTTCTTGTAGCAGCGTC
Organism: Limisphaerales bacterium; assembly: GCA_050737335.1. Classification (GTDB taxonomy): domain Bacteria; phylum Verrucomicrobiota; class Verrucomicrobiia; order Limisphaerales; family UBA11358; genus UBA11358. Next base: position 136 of record JBOHXA010000336.1, read on the forward strand.
GCGTGAGCGCGCTCTGATTGAATAAGCTCGTGCGTCGTACGGTTGCCGTGAGCATGTATGCTATTGACATGATAAAAGCGGAGAAATCGCGCCAAACCAACATGATTAAATCCATTACGCCAGGTCCAGTATCCGCCGTTACCCCTCCCCTCGTCCCGCGCGCCTCCAGGTTCGTATGCATCCCAATCCGCGTCGCTTTGAACCCGTTACACCCGGCCGCCTGCAAAAAGCAGCTCCAGAGACATCCCCGACTCGCCTCCATCCAATCCGACGCCAAAATCAGGTTCCCTGATACAACAACAGGCCTTTCGCCCCTTCAATATCCTTCCAATGCTCATCATTGGAATATAGCAACTTCCAAAGTCGAGTCGCCATTTCTAACTGTCTCTTGCATTCTGCACACATTACAAATGTCAAGACTTGTAATACGCCGCAACCCGCGCAAACTCAACGACTTCCATCTCCATGTCCCTCGTGGGTCTATCGAGGGACTGTCCAAAATATTCCCGATTGATGGGGGGACGGATCTCCAACACTCTTTCCTTACATACGTCAAAACTCAAAATATACAACTACCGGACCGGGCCGGGGCGGACCGCCCCTCCGCCAGCCGCCCGCCGAGCGCTATGAGAAATAAGGAAATCTAACAATTTGGTCTTCCGCGCCTTCCCGAGACGATGCCACAACGATCCTCAAATCCTGCCTGACCGTGGAATTGTCGCGGCGAACCGCCAGCAGAAAAAGCTCACAGCGGCTTATGGTGAATGCTCTGGTGCGCGGCGGCGATGAAGCCTTTGAAAAGGGGATGCGGCTGGTGCGGCTTGCTTAAAAATTCCGGATGGAACTGGCTGGCGATGAAAAAAGGATGGTCTTTGAGTTCGATGATTTCCACCAGTTTGCCATCGGCTGAATTGCCGCTGAAAATAAAGCCCGCTTTTTCAAATTTTTCACGAAAGGCGTTGTTGAACTCGTAGCGATGGCGGTGCCGCTCGTTTACGACAAACGAGCCGTAAAGCGCCGCCGCCTTCGTCCCGAGCGTAATTTGGCACGGTTGCGATCCCAGCCGCATTGTGCCGCCTTTTTTGGTGACGCGCTTCTGCTCGTCCAGCATGGCGATGACCGGGCTGGGCGTGTTACTATCGAACTCGGTTGAATGGGCTTTGGGCAATTTCAAAACATTTCGCGCAAATTCAATGGTCGCAATTTGCATGCCCAGGCACAGGCCCAAATACGGGATATTTTTCTCGCGCGCGTGCTGCGCCGCCTTGATCTTGCCTTCCACTCCGCGCTCGCCGAATCCGCCCGGCACGATAATACCGCCCAGGGCCCCCAACTGCTTTTCGGCGCCGTCTTTTTCGATTTCCTCGGCGTCCACCTGCACGATTTCAACCCCGCAGTCATTGGCAATCCCGCCGTGGATGACCGCTTCATAGACGGATTTATAAGCGTCCTGCAACTCGATGTACTTGCCCACCACACCAATGCGGACGCGATGCTGCGGAGCAATGAGCTTGCGAATGATTTCCTGCCAATGACCCATGCTGGCCGGGGGCGTGTGCAAATCAAGCAGACGGCAGACCATGTCATCCATGCGTTCGCGCTGAAGCATCAACGGCACTTCATAAATCGAATGGTCAACGTCCTTTCCCTCGATCACGGCCTCGACGGGCACGTTGCAATACAGGGAGATTTTTTGGCGCGCCTCCTTGTCCAAAGGCTTTTCACAACGGCAAACGACCACGTGCGGGGCGATGCCGATTTCGCGAAGTTTCGCCACCGATTGCTGCGTGGGCTTGGTTTTCAATTCTCCCGCGGCCTTGATAAAGGGGACGTAGGTCACGTGTATGAAAAGCGCGTTATTGTAACCCACCTCGAGCGCAAACTCCCGAATGGCTTCCAGGAACGGCAGGCCCTCGATGTCGCCGGTCGTGCCGCCGATTTCAGTGATCACCACGTCGGCCTTCGTCTTTTCAGCCAGCAGGTGGATTCGGTTTTTTATTTCTTCGGTGACGTGGGGAATGACCTGGACGGTTTTGCCGAGGTATTTTCCTTCGCGCTCATTGGTGAGCACGGTCTGATAGACCTGGCCGCTGGTCGTGTTATTCATCCGGGTGAGCTTGGTGCTGGTAAAGCGCTCATAATGTCCCAGGTCCAGGTCCGTTTCGGCCCCGTCGTCCAGCACATAGACTTCGCCATGTTGATAAGGGTTCATAGTGCCCGGGTCCACGTTGAGGTACGGGTCGAACTTTTGAAGCGCCACCTTGAGGCCGCGGTTTTCGAGCAGGGTGCCCAGCGCGGCGGCCGTCAGGCCCTTGCCCAATGAACTCACGACTCCGCCTGTTACAAATATGAATTTCATCCAAGTAATTTTTCAACCTTCGCAACATCCTCCGGCGCGTCCACTCCCACGCTGTCATAATCCACGCGCACGACCGCGATTTCGATGCCATTTTCGAGCGCCCGTAGTTGCTCGAGTTTTTCGGCATTCTCCAGCGGCGATACTGGAAACTGGACCAATCGCAACAAGGTCTCC
>JBOHXA010000337.1:0-6653 GCA_050737335.1 Limisphaerales bacterium
GAAATATGCCAGCCAATTTGGCTATGAAACAAATGTCAGCGGCTTTTCGCTCGCCGGGCCGAAATACTATCAGCGTTTTCTCGACATCTGTCTGGAGATGATCCAAAAATACGGCGTGAACATGTTTAAATTCGACGGCCTTGCCGCCGGCGCCAAGGCGGACGAAAACGGGCTTACGCGCGACGGCGACGCGATGTTGCGGCTGGTCGGAAATCTGCGCGCTGCGGAACCCGACATTTACATCAACCAGACCACCGGCACCTGGCCCTCACCGTTCTGGCTGCTTTATGTGGACTCCACCTGGCGCGGCGGGGCGGATCATGACTTCCAGGGACAGGGTTCTTGGTGCCAGCGGTGGATGACTTATCGCGACGCGCAAACTTATGACAATGTGGTTAAAGTTGCGCCACTCTATCCGCTCAATTCCCTCATGTTGCACGGCATCATTTACGCGAAGAACGCGAGCCATTTGACCAACATGAGCGACGAAGACTTCGCCGATCAGGCGCGCGAGTTTTTCGGCAACGGCACGCAATTGCAGGAGATGTATATCACGCCCAAGCTGCTAGACAAACAGAACTGGGACGACCTAGCCGAGGCGGCAAAATGGTCGCGCCGGAACGCCGATGTGCTGGTGGACACACACTGGATTGGGGGCGATCCCGGCAAGGGCGAAGTTTATGGCTGGGCATCATGGTCGCCGCGTAAAGCCATTTTGGTGCTGCGCAATCCTACAGACCAGCCGGCGATTTTCGCGGCCGATGCGGCCAGACTTTTTGAATTGCCTGCCGGTGCGCGCGAAAAATACGTCATGCACAGTCCGTGGAAAAAGGACCACGACCAGCCGGACATGACCTTGCAAAGTGGCAAGCCGCACACGTTCGAATTGCAGCCGTTTGAAGTGTTGGTGTTGGAAGAGAAAAACGCAAAATGAACCCGGCCGTTCTTGAAACCGAGCAGACCACTTCGATTGCCGTGCCCGCCAAAGGGGTGGTGAATCGGGTTGGTTCGATAGACGCCTTTCGCGGCTTCGTCATGCTCCTGATGATGACTGAAGCGCTGGACGTGGAAGACATTGTCAAGGCCCTGCCAGGAAATCATTTCTGGGCGTTTTGTGGTCACCAATTGAGTCATTCCCAATGGATCGGTTGCTCGCTGTTCGATTTGATCCAGCCGGGCTTTTCGTTTCTGGTCGGCGTGGCGCTGCCGTTTTCGCTGGCGCGACGGGCCACCGTCGGACAACCGCAATGGCAGCGCACGCTCCACGCCTTCGAGCGGGCGTTGGTGTTGATTTTTTTGGGAGTCTTTTTGCGGTCGCTGGATCAGCCGCAAACCTTTTGGACTTTCAAAGACACGCTTTCACAAATCGGTCTGGGTTATGGCTTCCTGTATCTGCTCGCGTTGCGTTCCGTGCGCGTCCAGTGGGTGACCCTGGCGGCCATTTTGGTTTCGTATTGGCTTTTGTTTGCGCTGTATCCGCTGCCCGGTCCGGGCTTTGACTGGAGCCATGCCGGCACCAGCCCCGACCAGTTACTGCCGGGTTTCGCGGGACATTGGAGTCTCAATACCAACCCGGCCTGGGCGTTCGACGTCTGGTTTTTAAATCTATTTCCGCAGGCGCAACCGTTTGCCTACGCTTCCGACGGTGGCTATTCCACGCTCAGCTTCATCCCCACGCTGGGCACCATGATCCTCGGCTTGGTTGCCGGCGGGGTGCTGCGCAGTGAACGCCAGCCGCTGGACAAAGTGCGCTGGCTCGTCGTTGCCGGAATCATTGGCCTCGCAGCCGGCTGGCTGCTGGGCGCGCTCGGTATCTGCCCGGTTGTGAAACGCATCTGGACGCCAAGCTGGGTGCTGTTCAGCGGCGGCTGGTGCTTCCTCATTCTCGCGGGTTTTTACCTTATCATGGACATCTGGAACCGGCGCTCCTGGGCCTTTCCGCTGAAAGTCGTGGGCATAAACTCCATCGCCGCTTATATGATGTCATGGTTATTTGTCGGCTTCATTTCCGACGCCCTGCTGCGGCATCTGGGTCACGGCGTTTTTGACGTGCTTGGCCGGACTTATGAGCCACTGTTGCTGGGTGCCGTCGTCATGCTGGTGGAATGGTTGATTCTCTGGTGGATGTATCGTCGAAAAATATTTCTGCGGATCTAAAAGAAATGAGCAACAGTCTTAAAAATTCTACAGTGCCTGGCCAGACGGCTTCACCAAAGAGTCGTGTTGGCTACAATCGTTTCCTGCTGCTGGTGGCGGGCTTGGGCGGTCTGTTATACGGGGTGGATGTGGGAATCATCGCCGGGGCGCTGCCGTATCTCGAAGCGACGTTCAAAAACGCCACGACCGGACAGATGCTCAATGCCGGCCAGCTTTCCTTCATCGTCGCCGCCGTGCTGCTGGGCAGTGTGATCTCGACCCTGTTCGCCGGGATGCTGGCGGACTGGCTGGGCCGGAAAAAGTTGATGGCCGGCAGCGGCATTCTGTTCGTCATCAGCATCCCGATGATTGCGATGGCCCAGGGCTACGGGCCGCTAGTGTTTGGCCGGTTGTTGCAAGGCATAAGCGGCGGATTGATCGGCGTGGTCGTTCCGTTATATCTGGCTGAATGTCTTGGTGCATCCAATCGTGGCAAGGGGACTGGAATTTTTCAATGGCTGCTCACGTTGGGCATCGTGGCGGCGGCGCTCATCGCGATGTATTTCAGCTACCAGGTGGATGCGGTCAAGGCGCTGCACGACCCGCAGAAGCTGTTCGCCTTCCAGGACCATGCTTGGCGCGGCATTTTTTGGGTGTCATTGCCGCCGGGTATCCTCTTTGTCATCGGCAGTTTTCTGGTCGCCGAATCGCCGCGCTGGCTGTTCCGTCGGGGTCGCAAGGACGCCGCGCGCGCCGCGTTGCTGCGTTCGCGCAGTGAAGAGCAGGCGCAAATCGAATTGCAGGAAATGGAAGCCACCACTGTCGCCGAAAAAGCCAGGGTTTCTTCCACTGGTGAACGGGCAAAAGAATCACTGTTGCGACGCAAATATGTGATTCCATTTCTGCTGGCCTGCGTGATTCTTGCATGCAACCAGGCCACCGGCGTGAATTCTGTCATCGGTTACAATCCAACGATTCTGTTTCAAGCCGGCCTGTCCGACCTGCAATCGCATTGGAGCTACGTCATCCTGACGACGATAAATTTTGTGTTTACCATTTTCGGAGTGATGCTGGTGGACAGGAAAGGGCGCAAGTTTTTGCTCTCGCTCGGCAGTGCCGGCATCGTCGTCTCGTTGATCGGCGCGGGATTGCTTTTTCACAATGACGATAAATCGCGCGTGGATGTGAAGGCCGCCGTGCAGTCGCTGGTAACAACCAATCAAACGCTTGTAATGCGATTTAATGAATCAACCGCTGCGGATTTATTATTGAAGGAAGCCAATAGGAATGTTTCGGACCATAGTGCGCAAATCGAAATTCAGCCCTGGTCGCTTGTCATCATTTATTCCTACGGCGATTTTCATGCCGCCACCGCCGCCAAACGCTCCAACGATCCCGACAAGACGCCGTTGCAAATTTCACGCGCCGGTTGTCTGCCGCCGAACAAAGTCGCGGCATTCTTTCAAAATCCGTTCGCCGATCTGGAGGCGGCAAAAACGGCACCGTTGAAAATCGACAATGCGCTCATCAACACCGTGCCGTCCGAGCGGAACGGCTGGCTCGTCGCCCTGTGCACGTTTTCGTTCATGGCGTTTTTCGCGCTCGGGCCGGGTGTTTGTGTTTGGCTGGCGCTCTCGGAATTGATGCCCACGCGCATCCGTTCCAACGGGATGAGCGTCGCGCTGCTGATCAACCAGGCCGTCTCGACGACGATCGCGGCGATCTTTCTGCCGACGGTCGGGCGGTATGGCTACGGCACGATGTTCTTTGCCTTCGCCGGCTGCACGGTTGTGTATTTCCTGACCGCAGTCTTCCTCCTGCCAGAGACCAAGGGTAAAACCCTCGAGGAAATCGAACAATATTTTGAAGGCGGAAAATGATTTTGAAAAACGTGAAAATTTCAGCACAACCAGCCGTGGCCGCGCCGCTCGATCCGGGTTTTCAACCCGCTATCATCTTTAATCACAGCTACGTTGAAGCCGTCAAAGCCTCGGGCAAAGGCGTGCCGCTCATGCTCGGTCTCGAACGTGAAAATGGCCTTCTGTCACGCTTTGAAACTGTTGTGGACACCGAAGCAAACGCCACGACCTTGCATTATGTGGAGCGACTGGTGAAATTTCTGCTGTGGGCGCGCGGCGGTTGGAAGCTGCATTTTGGAGGGCCGAAGGTCATCGGTGAATTTATCCGCAAAACCTACTCAATGTACGGCGCACGGAAATTCGACTGCGAGATGATGGCGCGGGCTTACGGCCGGAAATTTCAAGTCGCGATCACCACTGCGGCAAAAGTTCCGGCACGCAAGGAAAATCAGGCGGCGGCGGGCGGCCATTTGCAAGGCTGTCGCATTGGCTTTGATCTGGGCGCAAGCGATTACAAGGTGTCCGCTGTAATGGATGGCGAGGTGATCTTCACGGAAGAAGCGCCGTGGCAGCCGGTGATCCAAACCAACCCAGCCTATCATTATCATCATCTTTCAGCGGCGTTACATCGTGCGGCGGCGCATCTGCCGCGCGTGGATGCCATCGGCGGCAGTTCCGCCGGCATCGTGGTGGACAATGAAATCCGTGTCGCCTCGCTGCTGCGTGCGATTCCTAAAAAACTTTTTCCGCAGGCGGCGGGCATGTTCAAACGAATCCAACAGGAATGGAATGTTCCTCTCGTGGTGATGAACGATGGCGACGTGACGGCGCTGGCCGGCGCGCTGTCGCTCCGGCAAAAGGGAATGATGGGCATCGCCATGGGTTCCAGCCAGGCGGTGGGGTTCATGGATTTGCAGGGTCGCATTTCGGGCTGGTTGAATGAACTGGCCTTCGCACCAGTGGATTACAATCCAGCCGCCGCCGCCGATGAATGGTCCGGCGATCTGGGCGTGGGCGCGCTTTATTTTTCACAACAGGCCGTGAACAAGCTGTTACCGGCGGCGAAAATTTCCCTGCCAAAAAAAATGGATTTACCAGAAAGACTCAAGGCAGTTCAAAACCTCATGGCCGCCGGCGATATCCGTGCGACAAAAATTTACGAAACCATTGGCGTCTATTTCGGTTATGCGATTGCGCACTACGCGGATTTTTACAACTTCCGCCACTTGTTAATTCTGGGGCGCGTCACGACCGGCGCGGGCGGCGAGGTGTTGCTGACCAAGGCAAAAGAGGTGTTGCGGACGGAATTTCCCGATCTGGCCGGTCGCGTTGAACTGCACGTTCCAGATGAGAAAAGCCGCCGGGTCGGTCAGGCAGTTGCCGCCGCCAGTTTGCCAAAAATTAAACACAAATAAAATTATGAACTTACATCAATCAACTGCGGAAATTTTTGTGCCGGACAACCTACCCGCCGCCGCCGCGCTGGAACGCATCACTCATCTGGGCATTGGCGCGCATCAGGATGATCTCGAGTTCATGGCGTTTCACGGCATCCTCAACTGTTTTGAGAGCGAGAAAAATTGGTTTGGCGGAGTCATTTGCACGAATGGTTCAGGTAGTGCCCGCTCAGGCCCTTACGGCAGTTTTACTGACGCGCAGATGATGGCGGTCCGGCGTGGCGAACAGAACGCCGCCGCCATGATCGGCCGCTATGGTGTGATGATCCAGCTCGATCACCCGAGTAGCGTGGTGAAAAGCCCGACCGACATCAGCTTGAAGGAAGACCTGAAAAAAATCCTGATCGCCACGCGGCCGGAAATCGTTTATACACACAATCTCGCGGACAAGCACGACACGCACATCGGCGTCGTGATTGCCACGTTGCAGGCGATGCGTGAAATGCCCCGCGAACAGCGTCCACAACGCGTCATTGGCTGCGAAGTCTGGCGGGCACTCGACTGGCTGCCCGATGCCGACAAGGTGCTGATGGACGTGAGCGGGCGGGTCAATCTGGCGGCGGCGCTGAACGGCGTTTTTGATTCACAGATTGCCGGCGGCAAGCGCTACGATCTGGCCACGGCCGGTCGGCGCGCCGCCAATGCGACCTTCTTTGAATCACATCAAACCGACAAAACCACGGAACTTATCCTCGGCCTGGACCTGACGCCGCTGGTGGTTGATCCAACAGCGGACATTGTGGACTACATCTGTGGTTTTATTGACAAGTTCCGGGCGGATGTGCGCGGAAAATTGACCAAACGGCTGGGCTTGGTCTGAATTCATCACCCATGGAAATCATCATTCAATCCGATGCTGAAGCCGCCACCGCCGTGGCGACATTTATCGTCGCGCGACTGTTACGCGAAAAACCCAACGCGGTGCTGGGCCTGGCGACTGGTAGCACGCCGTTGCTGCTCTATCGCGCCCTGGCGCGAATGAAACTGGACTGGCGGAGGGTGACGACGTTCAATCTCGACGAGTATGTCGGGCTGCCGACGACGCATGAGCAATCCTATCACCATTTCATGTGGAAAAATCTTTTCCGGCACGTCAACATTTCCAAGAGAAATGTCCATATCCCCGACGGCATGAGCCGGGATATTCCAAAATTCTGCGCGGATTACGAGGCTCGGATTCGCGCGGCGGGTGGCATTGACC
>JBOHXA010000338.1:0-3491 GCA_050737335.1 Limisphaerales bacterium
GGCCAGATCACCGCGGGCCGGGACGCCAACGGCGGGCGGTTATAAAAGCCTTGCCATTCCAAAATCAGCGGCGCTCCAGGAAATAGCACGAAAAACAGCTTTGTGAAATCGTTAAATGGCGTGGACGGCGCCAGCCCGAACATCTGGATGATTGCCGGGTCCGAGCGCAAAAGGTACGCGATGAGAAAGCACCCCGAAAAAATGCAGGCGTCCGCAATTTGATGAATTTGCGTCCGAATTTGTTGGTCTCGCCTGAGCATTTTTAATGGCTGCCCAACGGCAGTTGAAACTGGGGAACCTGTGCCATGATGAGGCGCTTGATTTCTCCGAACGCGGTGTCCTGCTCGCTGGAGCCGCACAGCGCAAAATAGGAAGCATAGGCCCATCGTTGCAGATGGCCGGTTCGAAACAAATTGACGGCCATTTGTTCCAACATTTTGTTGTGGTCCGGGGTCTCGTGATCTTTGGTCACATACCAGTAAACATAAACGCCAAAGGCGCTGACTTTGCTGCCGTCCGGCTGTTCGATGGAAGCGCTGACGTTCCATCTGGCCACCCGCAAAGGATAGGAAGGGCCGGCGCCGGTGGGAATGATCGCCGTTTCTTTCTTGTCAATGCTCCAGCCCTGGCCGGGGAGACAATACTCCGGACGATGAATGCTGGTTCGGTCCTCGCCCATCAAAATAACGGTGGATTGAATTCGCAAGCCATCCGGATCGAAATACATGCGTTCAGTATAACTGGTATCCCTGGGCAAGTAGCCCAGCACCACTGAAGGCTCGGGGACATTGGTGGATGTGAAATCCAGAACGTTTTTGGGAAGATGGATATTCATTCGCGTTTGGCCCGGAATGGGCGTGGCTTGGATGCCGGGAGGTCCAAGTCTTTGATGGGCTCGCAGCCAGTCCAAGGCGACTGCAGTGCCGGCGATCAGGAGCAGCGCAACAATCAGCGTTTTCCATTTGAAATTGTTCATGTCGCTTCCGGGACTATGGCTGTTTTTGCTGTTTTGGTTTCATTTTTTTCGAGCCACTGTCCCACGAACAGAAACCCGATGAATGCCACAACGTAGGGCATGACGCTCGTCAACCAATTGTCATGAACCCAGTCGCCTGTTTTTTGCCCGCCGATTTCCGCGGCAAAAATGACCATTAAAAGTCTCAGCAGATTAGCCAGCACCGCGACTGGACAGGCCAGCGCAATCAGGAATAGCCGTTTCCAGTTGGATCGCAGCGCGAAAAACGAGTAAACCGTCGCCAGCAAAAATATCGCCACCAGGCTTCGGATCCCGCTGCAGGCCGGGGCGACGTCATATTGAAAGCTGCCAGAGGGGTCAATCAGCTCGGTGCCGACGCGGATGACACCAATCCCAAAAATGTGCGAAACGGCTTCAACCAGCCAGGTGACCAGCAGCCGCAACGGAAACGTGATGAAGTTGGTGAGGCCGCCAAACGGAACGGAAAATGCGAACAAAAAGAACGGAAATACGCTTTTGCGCAGCCATTCCCGGCCCCAGGCCAGGCCCATCAATCCAAAAATCCCAACATAGAACGCCAAAATCGAGACCTGCGGCACCTGCGCGGCATAGCCCAGAATGTGCAATACCATGCCGCAGCACAGAATCGCCAATCCCACGCCCCAGCATTGGAGCTTCGAATCCAGCAATTCATGCCGTTTCCACCAAAATAATGCAACCACTAGAACTGGCACGAAATTACAATATCCGGAATCGCTTTGCGCCGTCGTAGTGCTTTCATACACCCAAAAAAACAGCGAATGTGTATGCACATACCCAAGAATCGAATTGCCCAGAAATTGAAACAGCGCAAGCCACGCCGCAAGCAGGACAAAGAAAAAACACTTGTTTGGCAAACGTTGCCAGCACTCCGCGGCATCCTTCCGGAAATCGCCGATGTTTTTGATGGGTTGCGGTTCGTTCATTGACGCGCCTGTCCACATTTAGACTGCCAAAATCCGCAAAAAGCTCAAACAAAAAAGCTCAAAAAACGCCTAAATTTGCGGGCATTCGCCTGACTGCCCAGCGCCATCGTAACTGTGGCGGCAGGGCGGTTTAACGCCCAGGCGGAAAAATCGGAAACAAAAGGGGCCTTTTGAATGACAACAACGTTTCATTGGGTTTTTTGCGGATTTGACGGGGACGGTTGGATATACGAACGCCGCGGCCCGGCAAAATGCAAGTCGGCGTCCGGTTTTTGGGGTGAATTTGGGTGTTTCATCGAGGATGCAAGGCAATAGCAGCCCCAGTCGCGAATCCGCCGGCAAACATCTAAAGCACAAGCCGGCGTGATCGCTCTGCTTCGTGCTTATGTCCCGGAAATCCAACGGATTGTTTTGTCCGCCAATTTATCGAGGGCGGTCACGGCAAGCTCGATGTGTTCCTCCTGGGTGTCCTCAATTTTATTGTGGCTGATACCGTGCAGGCTCTGAACAAACAACATAACCGTGGGAACGCCGGCGGCGGCGACTTCAGCAGCGTCATGCAGCGGACCGCTGGGCATGCGATGACTTTTGCCGCAGGTTTCCCGGATTGCTTCTTCGCACAGCGCAATTAGCTCATCGTTAAATGGGCGGGGCGCTATATGCCATAATCGGTCCCACGCCACCGTTACGCCGCCTTCACGCGCGAACCGTTCGCTGGCAGCCCGAGCCTGGGCGAGCATCCCGGCCAGGGCGGCCGGATCCAAATGCCGTTGGTCCAGGGTGATCCGGCATTCCTCGACCACGCTGGTGACGATGCCTGGATGCGTGACACACGAACCGATGGTGCATACGCCGTTGCCGCCGCGGCTGGCGATCTCATAGATTTCCCGCGCCATTCGCCCGGCCGCCAGGAACGCATCCTTTCGGCGATTCATCGGCGTGCTGCCGGAATGCGCCGCCTGTCCGTGGAATGTGACGGCGTGACGTTCCACTCCAAGCGTTCCCGTTACCGATGCCAATGGCAAATTCATGTCCAAAAGAACGGGACCTTGTTCGATATGAAGTTCGAGGTATGCCGCGGCGTCTCCCAACTCGGCGCCGCTTTCCTTGACGCGATCCAGTTCAATGCCAACTTCGCGCAGCGCGTCCGGCAACCGGATGCCATCTTTGTCTTTCAGATTTCGCGCTTCCTCCAGGTTCAGGTTGCCCGAACAGGCTGAGGAACCGAATAAACTTTTGCCAAATCGCGCTCCTTCCTCATCCGCCCAATCCACCAGGCGAATGGTTGCGGGCGGCTTGCCGTGGTATTGGGTGTGGATCCGGCGTAAAATTTCCGCCCCGGCCAGCACGTCCAGGCACCCGTCCAGCCATCCGCCATTTGGAACAGAATCGAGATGACCGCCGATGATAAGGCATTTCCTGGAGACGCCCTTTAAGGTGAACCAGGTATTTCCGGCGGCGTCGTTGTGGACCTCCAATGGCAGGCCCTTGACCTTTTCCCGGAGCCATTCGCGCGCCCAAAGCCAGGTTTTGGTGAACGCAACCCGTTG
>JBOHXA010000339.1:0-4476 GCA_050737335.1 Limisphaerales bacterium
CATCTGAAGGAAGGAGCCGCGATTATCAATACCACGTCCATCCAGGCTTATGAGCCATCGCCGCATCTGATGGATTATGCCGGAACCAAAGCGGCGATTATGAATTTCACGCGCGCGCTGGCCAAGGAGGTTGCGGACAAAAAAATTCGGGTGAAGGCGGTCGCGCCCGGACCGATTTGGACTTCTTTGACAGTGACGTCATTTGAAGGCGAGGACATCAAGGGCTTTGGACAAAAGACCTTGCTGAAACGCGCAGGCCAGCCGTCAGAACTTGCGCCGGCCTACGTCTTCCTGGCGCCAGAAGCCGATTCGTCGTTTATTACAGGCAGGTTTTACACGTCAATGGAGGGCAGGGGATGTTTAGCTAACGCTATTGGGTTCCGTTTCGCCGCTCAAGCGCGGCCAGGACGCTTTTAAATATCCATTTCCCATCGTCACTGCCCAGGATGCTTTCACAAGCGCGTTCGGGATGGGGCATCAGGCCAGCCACGTTGCCTTGTTCATTGCAGATGCCGGCGATGTTCATGAGCGAACCATTTGGATTGGCGGTTTCGGTAAGCTTGCCATGGACGTCGCAGTACTGCCACAGGATCCGGCGATTGGCCTGTAGCAGTTCCAAGGTCGTGTCGTCGGCAAAATAACAGCCTTCGCCGTGAGCGATCGGAATTTTCAGGATTTTGTCGCGGGAAATGGCGTTGGTGAAAGGCGTTTCAAAGTTGCTGGTTTTTAACAGGACGTGCTCGCAATGAAATTGCAAATCGCGATTGCGAATCAGCGCGCCGGGCAGCATTCCGGCCTCGCAGAGGATTTGGAAACCGTTGCAAAGGCCCAGCACCAGGCCGCCGCTTTCGGCAAAAGCGCGAACCGCCTGCATCACCGGGCTAAAGCGCGCGATGGCGCCCGTGCGCAAATAATCGCCGTAACTAAAACCGCCAGGAATTATTATAGCCTGGGCGGTGCCCAGTGAAGTTTCCTTGTGCCAGACCAGGCGCGAGGAATGCCCCAGGGCGCGGATGGCATGGACGGAGTCCTGGTCGCAGTTGCTGGCGGGAAACTGAAGAACGGCGAAGTTCATGTAAGACCAAGGAGGCGGTCAATCCGCGATTTCCAATTTATAATCCTCGATGACGGGGTTGCTCAAAAATTTATGGCAGGCCTCATCCAATGATTTACGGGCGGATTCCTTGTCAGGGCCGTCAAGTTCGACTTCGAGATATTTGCCCACATGGACGGCCTTGATGCCCCGGTAACCCATGTGTTCCAAAGCATTTTGAATGGTCTTGCCCTGGGGGTCCACGACGGCTCTTTTCGGGGTGACAATGATTTTGGCTTTCATGCGCGCAGATGGATTTTGAGGAATGCGTGCCCGCGAAGCGAGAAATTTATGAAGCTCGAAGCTGATTGAAATTTTTCCCGCCTTGCGCCATTGTTTCCGAATGGAAGGCGAACATTTCGACGGGCAGGTGTGCAACATTGGGATGGAGAGAAAGCTCAATGAACCCTGTTCAATTGTCATCTTTGGCGCGAGCGGCGATCTGACCGCGCGAAAGCTTATTCCGGCATTTTATCATTTGTGCAAGGACAAGCTCATGCCGCCGGCATTCCGGGTGATCGGTTTTGCGCGCCGGGAAAAGACGGATGATTCGTGGCGACAGGAATTACGGGCCGCGCTGAGCCAATTTTCGAGGACCAAACCGGTGGACGAGAAAGTTTGGAACGAGTTTTCCGCGAACTTGTTCTATTGCAAAGGCGACGTTACCGATGCGGCGGCCTACGCGAAACTGGAGCGGCACTTAAACTCGTTTAACAATCCCCGGCTTCGGGAGAATTTGCTTTTTTACCTGGCGACTCAGCCGAGCCAATTTGGTGAAATTATCGAGCAACTGCACGGGGCAAAATTGCTGCACAAGCAGGAGGATGGCCGGGGCTGGCAGCGATTGGTGATCGAGAAACCCTTCGGCCATGATTTGGCCACGGCCAAAGCGCTGAACAATGAGTTGACGCGCTATGCTCGCGAACAACAGGTGTTTCGCATTGACCATTATCTGGGCAAGGAGACTGTGCAGAACATCCTGATGTTCCGATTTTCCAACTCCATCTTCGAGCAGTTGTGGAACCGCGAATCAGTTGACCATGTGCAGATTACTGTCAGCGAACAGCTCGGCGTGGCTGATCGGGGCGGTTATTACGAGGAAGCCGGGGCGTTGCGGGACATGGTTCAAAACCACATTCTCCAGGTCATGGCGCTGGTCAGTATGGAGCCGCCGCTTTCCATCGAGGCCGAATCGATTCGGGACGAGAAGGTAAAGCTGCTCAAATCCATCCGGCGCCTCGATCCGGCCGAAGTGGCCCGGCAAGTCGTCCGCGGCCAATACTTTGCCGGCTCGGTGAACGGCCATGCGCGAACGGGCTACCGGCAGGAAATCAAGGTAAAGCCCGATTCCAACGTGGAAACGTACGTGGCCCTCAAGTTATTCATAGACAACTGGCGCTGGAGTGGCGTGCCGTTTTATTTGCGGACCGGCAAAAACCTTCCGATGAGCGCGAGCGAAGTGCGCATCCAATTTCGCCCCACCCCAAACGTCCTGTTCAACGCCCTTTGCGACAGCCGACTGGATCCCGACGCCCTTACGCTTCGACTTCAACCAAACGAGGGCATCGCCCTGCGTTTCAACGGCAAGGTGCCGGGAATGAGTCTGGGAGTACGCCCCGTTCGGATGCATTTCAGCTACGATTCTGAATTTGGCGCGTACACGCCGGAAGCGTACGAGCGCCTGCTCCTGGAAGCCATCGCCGGCGACGCGACGTTGTTTATCCGGCGTGACGAAGTGGAGACAGCCTGGCAAATTGTCGATTCAATTCGCAATGCCTGGCAAGTCAAGCCGCTCACGAACCGCGAGTTCTACGCCGCCGGAACGTGGGGACCTATCGCGGCCGACGAATTGCTGGCACAAAATGGACATGCGTGGCATGAGCCACCGGTGGTAAAATGAATTGAAAGGATACGAGGTTTTTATGTCGGAAAATAAAGCAACGATCAAATGGACGCGGACCAGCCCCGATTTTCTGCGCGGCAGGTATTCTCGTGAACACACATGGATCTTCGACGGCGGGGTCACGGTGCCTGCCTCCTCTTCTCCCTCGGTGGTGCCGCCACCCTACTCAAACCCGGCATGCGTTGATCCCGAGGAAGCCTTTGTGGCGTCTCTCTCAAGCTGTCACATGCTGACCTTTCTGTACCTGGCGCAAAAGCAGGGTTTCCAGGTGGATGCTTACGAAGATGAGGCGATAGGCGTCGTTAACCGCATGGACGGCGGTTCCATGTGGGTCAGCTCGGTCACCCTCAATCCGAAGATCACGTTCAGCGGCGACAAATTGCCTTCGCCCGCGGAAGAGGAACATCTGCATGAGATGTCGCACAAGCAATGTTTCATCGCCAATTCTGTCAAAACGGAGGTGACCGTCCGTTTCCAACATGCCAAAGAGAAAGCTTGAACCCGGCCTTGAATAATCTGGACAAGGTTGAATTGCAGTCTTTTCAGACTTCCGACGCCCTCGCGGGGGCGGTGGCTGGGGCGTGGCTGGATGAAATTGAATCCGCCAATCGCGCTGGCAAGTTCCAGTCGGTTGCGCTGGTCGGGGGGCGTATCATGCAAAAGTTTTTTCTTTCGACGGCGGAAAAGGCCGCGGCTCGAAACGTTTCATTTGCCGGTGTCCGTTTTTTTTGGGCGGATGAGCGTTGCGTTCCGCCTGAGGACGCCCAGAGCAATTTCAAACTGGCCAATGACCTTCTGTTGAAGCCGCTTCGAATTGCGCCCGCTCAAATTCATCGAGTTCGCGGTGAACTCCCGCCCCCGGAGGCTGTCGCGCTGGCCAATGCAGAACTCGTCAGCATCGCCCTGGATAAAAATGGACAACCCGTTCTGGACTTGATTTTCCTTAGCCCTGGAGAAGATGGACATGTAGCGTCTCTGTTTCAAAATGCAATGTCTGAAACCGTAACAAATGCGAAATGCAATACGCCGTTTATCTTTGTGCCAAACTCTCCCAAACCACCGCCGCGACGAATCTCGTTGAATTACAACGCGATTGCGGCTGGGAGAGAGGTTTGGGTCTTGGCGTCAGGCAAGGGCAAGGAAGATGCTTTAAAAAAGTCGCTGAATAGGGAAGGGCAAGCGTCGGAAACACAGACGTCATTAGGGCGGATAATAGAAAATCGGCAAATGACAAAGATTTTTATGGACGTTCCTGTTTGTATGGAATAACCTATCGACACACAGGATTCGCTTGCGGTAAAGGGCGGGTTTTTTGGGGAGGGAAAGGCAATTGGGAGATTAAAAGTTGAAAACATTTTGAACAAAAACGGATTAGATCCGTCAGAATGAGTGGACGAATTGAATTTCGCTGTCCGTTTAGGGTTGGCAGAGAGGTTTTGCTCGCGGCGCGGCTCGGACAGCGACCCCCAAGTTGGTCGCG
>JBOHXA010000340.1:0-1722 GCA_050737335.1 Limisphaerales bacterium
TGGCAAAGCAAGTCTTTTTCAGTTTTCATTACGAAGATGTGAAAACATTCCGTGCCAATGGGGTCAGAAATCACGGTTTCACGAAAGAAAACGGGCAGGAGGCAGGATTTTTCGATGCCTCGGTTTCGGGCGCGCGCGAATGGTTCGACGTGGTGGTTTTGCACATTTGTCATTTTGAAAAATTAGAATGAAACGCCAGCTTGCATACTTGACGGCCACCCTTGCGGTGGCGCATGGGACAAATCTATTCGGGACAACGACTGCATCAGGCGGGTTTCAAAAGGGCGAATCGGCGCCCCGTCCTTGCATGGGCTGGAGCAGTTGGAGTTCCATGCGCCGCCACGTCACGGCGGCTCAGATTGAAGATCAAGCCCGCGTGCTGGCGACGCGACTCAAACCCTGTGGCTACCTATATGTCAACATTGATTCGGGGTGGTGCAACGGATATGACACAAACGGCCAAATCTATCCCAACCATTTTGATGCCTGCGGCAGACCGGTGCCCAATCCTTTCGAATTTCCCAACGGCATTGCCGCCGTGGCTGCCAGCGTACATTCGCTGGGATTGAAGTTGGGTATTTACATGACACCCGGATTAAAAATACCGGTCTGGGAAGCCGACTGCCGCATTTTGGGGACGTCCAACACTGTGCGGCAGATTGCCGATCCGTCCCGTTGGGGCAGCAAATTTCCGCACCGGGGCCCGCAGGCATTCCGCGGCAGCTACGCCATTGACTACAGCAAGCCTGGAGGACAGGCCTATATTCAGAGTGAAGCCGATTTATACGCGTCCTGGGGAGTTGACTTTCTCAAGATGGACTGGTCCGGTGTCCGCAATGGAGCGAATCCGGTGGACACCCGCGCCGATATCGAGCATTGGGCGATGGCGCTCAAAAAGACCGGCCGTCCCATCTGGCTGGAACTTTCCGGCGGACAGAATGTCAAATACGCGGATTTCTGGACGAAATATGCCAACGGTTGCCGGATTGACGGAGACATTGAAGCTTCGCCGCCCGACTTGACGAGTTGGAGACACATTTTGCGCCGATTCCGGGACGCTCCCCTTTGGGCGAGATATGCCGGGCCCGGTTATTGGAATGACATGGACTCGTTGGAAATCGGCAACGGTAAACTGGACGGATTAACCCCCACCGAACGCCAAACCGCCATGACGCTCTGGTGCATCAGTTGCTCTGCGCTCTACACAGGAGCGGATCTGACGCATCTGGATCCAGCGGACTTTAAGTTGCTCACCAACCGCGAGGCTATTGCCATTGATCAAGCTGGCCGCGTCGCCATGCCGGTTTCGCAGGCCGCGCCCCAGCAGGTTTGGCGCGTGAGGAACGCCGACGCCACCTATACAGTGGCTCTGTTTAATCTGGCGGACCGCGCTTCTAAAGTGACTGCGCACTGGAAGGTTTTGGGGTTCGCCGGAAAAGCCACCGTGCGCGATCTCTGGTCGCACCGGGATTTGGGCGCGTTCAAACAGGAGTTCAGCGCGGTTCTCGAGCCGCATGGATCGAGATTGCTCACAGTAACGCCGATGAGATCAAGATAGACAGCAACATTCGGGTTGTTCGTGCCGTGGTTCCGACAAATTCAAAAAATAGATGTTAGATTTTCTGTCGCGGCGGCAATAATCCCACAGATGAGCGATGTCAGCGACATGGAGTTGCTGCGGGACTATGCCCGGCAAAATTCGGAAGCGGCCTTTGCCGAACT
>JBOHXA010000341.1:0-3855 GCA_050737335.1 Limisphaerales bacterium
CTGGTCGTGGCCTTTGTCGGCACGATGTGTGTGCATGAGGAAAAAGCGGGCCACTAACAACCGAAAATATTGAAAATTGGCGGCCGAATCTGGAACATCGGTTGCCCCAAAAACAACAAAATAAACAAGAAAGAACAACTAAATATGCTCGCAGAAATAGCGCAAAATGCCGTCACCCTCACCGACATTAAGACTGGTGTGGCAATGGCGGGTGCATCCATAGGCATTGGTTGCGCCACGGCTGGCGCCCTGGTCGCCATGAGCCGCAACCCCGGAATGACCGGACGTATCCTCCTGTGGATGTTTGTCGGGATGGCCCTGGCCGAGGGTTGGGCCGTTATCGCCTGGTTCGTCGTCAAATAATACCGCTTATGGACCTCGGACTTGACTGGAGACAGCTGCTCACGCAGTTGATCAGTTTCTCGATCGTCTTTTTCGTTTTGTGGCGCTTTGCCTACAAACCGATCTTTTCAGTGCTTCAGGCCCGGCGTGAAAAAATCGCCGAAGCCCTCGAGAACGCCGAAAAGATCAAGGCCGACGTCGCTCGAACCGAGGCCGAACGCCAGAAAATCCTGGCTGACGCCGGCGACCGCGCCAACGGCTTGATTGAAGAGGCGCGCCAGGCCGCCGCCCGCGTGCGTGAAACGGAAACCCAAAAGGCAATCGCCGCCGCCGAGCAAATCGTTGCCAAGGCGCGCGAAGCCGCCGCCCATGAACGCGTGCAAATGCTCGCGCAACTAAAGCGCGAGGTGGGACGGTTGGTGGTGCGGACGACCACCTCGGTCACTGGAAAAATTCTCACGCCTGACGATCAACGCCGGCTCGCCCAGGAAACAGAAAAGCAACTGGCCGAATAACCCAATTTCAAATCTCGATTTGAAATGAAACGACCGCAGACGGACCCATGAAAACCAGCAGACTGGCATTGCGTGAAGCGCGGCAACTCTTTCGCAGTTGTCGGCTCGACGGCTCGCTGGATGAAAGTCTCATGCGCCAGGCTCTGGCCCGACTGTCCGAACGCCAGCCCCGCGGCTATCTGAAGATCCTGGAGCGTTTGCACCGTCTCATTAAGTTGGATGCGGAGCAGCGCGCCGCCAGGGTCGAGAGCGCCGGCCCGTTGCCGCCGGATATGCAAAACGGCATCGCCGCGCAAATTACCGCCAAATACGGCCGGAACATGATTATTTCGTTTGCCCAAAATCCGGGCCTCATCGGGGGCGTGCGTATCCAGGCCGGCAGCGATCTCTACGACGGCAGTGTCAAGACGCGTTTGGATAAATTGGAAGAAAGTTTTTGAAAGAAAGCCAATCTCAGGCTAAAGAGACAAGTCACGTTACAAATATATGAGTACTTTATTGGAAGAAATTGAGGCGCAAATCAGCGGCGTCAAAGCCGCCGTGTCCAAGCAAAACGTCGGCGTCGTCCGTGAGATCGGCGACGGCGTCGCCAAAATCGAGGGCCTGACCGATACCATGCTCAACGAAATGTTGGATTTCGGAAACGGCATTACCGGCATTGCCCTGAACCTGGAGGAAACCGAAGTCGGCGCGATCATTCTCGGCGACTACACGGAAATCAAGGAGGGCGATGAAGTTCGCACCACGGGCAAGCTTCTGCAGGTCCCCGTCGGCAAGGCATTGCTGGGCCGCGTTGTCAACGCGCTGGGTCAGCCCATTGACGGCAAAGGCGCCATCAAGAGCGAGGCCTTTTATCCGGTCGAGAAAATTGCGCCGGGCATCATCAAGCGCAAACCGGTCAGCCAGCCGGTGCAAACGGGCATCATGGCCATTGATGCGATGATCCCAATTGGCCGCGGCCAGCGTGAATTGATCATTGGCGACCGTTCCACGGGAAAAACGACCATTTGCGTGGACACCATGATTAATCAGGCGGCCATCAACAAGGCTGCTGAAGCGTCGGGCGACAAGGATTATCGCCCCATCTATAGTATTTACGTCGCAGTCGGCCAGAAGCAATCGAACGTCGCCCGCGTGCTGGACGTTCTCGAAAAATCGGGCGCGCTGCCATACTCGGTCATCGTGGTGGCCGCCGCCTCGGATTCCGCCACCAACCAATATCTGGCGCCCTTTGCCGGCGCCGCTATGGGCGAATGGTTCATGGACAACGGCATGGATGCACTCATCATTTACGATGATTTGTCGAAGCATGCCGTCGCCTATCGCCAGGTGTCGCTGGTCCTCAAGCGTCCCTCAGGCCGCGAAGCGTATCCAGGTGACGTCTTCTATTTGCACAGCCGTTTGCTGGAGCGCAGCGCGCGCGTTTCTGAAAATTACGGAAATGGCTCGCTGACAGCCCTGCCGATTATCGAAACCCAGGCGGGCGACGTTTCAGCCTATATTCCCACAAATGTCATTTCAATTACTGACGGGCAAATTTATTTGGAAACCGACTTGTTCTATCAGGGCATTCGCCCGGCGATCTCCGTCGGTTTGTCTGTTTCGCGCGTCGGATCGGCTGCCCAAATCAAAGCAATGAAACAAGTCGCCGGACGCATCAAGGGCGACCTCGCGCAATTCCGTGAACTGGCCGCGTTCGCCCAATTCGGTTCGGACCTCGATCCCAAGACGCAGGCGATGCTCGAACGCGGCAAACGGATCGTTGAATTATTCAAGCAGACTCAATATCAACCGGTCCCCGTCGAGGCCCAGGTCGCCATTCTGTGGACGGTCCAAAATAATTTCCTGGATGATGTGCCTGTGGACAAAGTAAAGGATTTCCAGGCCAAACTCATGGATTTTCTCGTCACGCGCCGCGCCGAACTGCTTCAAAAAATCCGCGCCGAAAGAGCCATCGGTGACGCCATCGCGGCTGAATTGAAGGCCGCGATCGGAGAATTCAAGCCGACGTATCACTGAAATGACCGGATTCGTTCAAAATTGGGAAAGGGTGCGCTGCGCCGTTTGCGCTCGCGCCTTCGGCAACGACCGGTTCATCGCTTTAACGAAATAGAATGCCCAGCACACGCGACATTCGCCGGCGAATTAAGTCGGTCAAGAACACGGCCCAAATCACCAAAGCCATGCAAATGGTGGCGGCGGCCAAAATGCGAAAGGCCCAGCAGGCCGCCTTGGTGGGAAGGCCCTATGCGGACCTGATGAACTCGATCCTGGCCGAGGCCGCGCCACGCATCCCCGGATTCGAACCGCCGCTGATGAAAGTGCGCGAGGTAAGAAAGCGGGCCATTATTTTGGTGAGCACCGACCGCGGCTTGTGCGGCGCTCTCAATTCCAACATCACCCGCGAAGCCGCCAAACTGGACAGGAACGCCACCACGTTTATCGCCGCTGGAAAAAAGGGCGCGCAATTCGTCGCCCGGACCCGGCGCCAGCTCGCCGCCGAGTTCACTTACAAGGACCCGCCCGCCTTCGCTGAAGCCCGCGCCATTTCAAAATTCGCGCAGGACTTGTTTCTGAAGGGCGAGGTGGATGCGGTGGATATTTTGTTCACCAATTTTATTTCAACCCTGGTGCAGCAGCCCAGGATGGTTCGCCTGTTGCCCATCGGAAAAATCCAGGCCGTTACGGCGGGCATCAATGCGCCCGCCGCCGAATTGGCGCAGGCAGGCCCGCGCATTGACACGTTTGAATTTGAGCCGGACGAAAAAACCGTCCTTGGCGCGCTTCTGCCGCACAGCTTGAATTTCCAGGTCCACCAGATCCTGCTGGAGGCCCGGGCCTCCGAGCATAGCGCGCGAATGGTCGCCATGAAAAACGCCACCGACAACGCCAAACAATTGATCAAGGACCTGACGCTCGAATACAATAAATTGCGGCAGTCAAATATTACAAAGGAATTACTGGAGATCACCACCGCCCAAATGGCGGTGGCCTGACC
>JBOHXA010000342.1:0-8584 GCA_050737335.1 Limisphaerales bacterium
GCCCAGGGCCTCCGGCCCGCCCTGGAAGGCCAGGCGGCCGCCGTTTGTGGTTCCCACGTCAATGTTGCCGAAATGGGTGTCGCCGTCGCCTTGCGAGTCTAAAAAGAGCGCCCCACCGCCTGTCAGCGTCAGGTTGTAACCGTTGCCCTCGATTTGCTGCAGGGGGTAAATAGTCAACACATGTTGATCGCACCGATTCGAGGGAATATTGATCGTGGCGTTGCCGTCCAAATACAAATTGCAGAATGCTCCGTTCGGTTCCTGGTTGTTGCCGCTGTCGGTCAGCGCCCCCTGGCCATTGAATCCGGACCCGGATATGTGAATCCATTTTCTGCCGCCCAGAGGCGCGCTATTCGCTGGCCCTGCGGCAACGCCGTTAAAGTTCAAAGTTCCGTTGTTGGTAATGATCAATGGGGAGAAGGCCGGATTGTCGTTCACTTCGGCGTCCACGCCAAGGGCGCCAACGGTACTGTATTCCAATACGCCGTTGGTGACCCAGATTGTGCCATCGAAGTCAGGATTGTAGCCGAAGGCGGGACTATATGGAGCTGTATTGGTCCCGGTCAACAGCGCAGTGTTGGTGCCGCCAAAGATTATTGTGCCGCCCTGGAGTCCGAGATTATCACTAATATTGGCCGCTACCGTAAAATTGGTCAAACCGCGCAGATTATAGACCAGGGCGCCGGCGCTGGAATCTATCGTCGAAAATACCGGGGCATTGGACGTGGCCAGGACCGTCATGCCGCCGCTTCCGTTGCCATCGCCTTCCATATTGAGGGGGCCGGTAATGATGCCGCCGCCGGTGAAGGTATAATTGTTGACCACATTGGACATGTTCATGCCGGACACAATCACATTGTTGGTCACGACAACGTTGTTGACCGATGAACTGTCATCAAAAGTCGGATTATCGCCCGTGTAGAAGTGGTCGTGGCTTAAAGTGCCCATGTTGTACCAATTGCTGGCGGTCAGGTCCCAATTGGGTGTCAGATAGCCTTCCCATTCCAGGGGCGCGGCATTACCCGCAATATTCAGTTGTACCTGATTGCCATTGATGCTCGGGGTAATCGTATAACGCGGGCTGGTGCTGACCACGGTCAGGTTGGCGCTGCCGGTGATGGTTCCAGCCTGAATGACCGTGTAGGGCGCGTCTGAATTGAGGGCTGCAAGGGGCGAAATCACCAGCGTGGAAGGCCCGCTTAAATTTAACGTGCCATTAACGGAAATCAGGTCGTTATCCAGGCCGATATTATTGTTGTCGGAAATTTTGAAATAATTTGTGTCGCCGTTTAAAGTCAGGTCGTTTGTGAAGACGAGGGTGCCATAGGTTGTGGAATTTGTTCCGGGGAAGATGGACGAACCGGAGTTGGCCGTGATTTCGCCGACGACGACTCCAGCGCCTTCCAAAGTCTGCCCGCTATTCAACGTCAGGGAGCCCGCGCCGGTGGCATCCAGTTTGGTGCTCGCCGCTGGTGTCAGGTAAATCAGCGGTGTACTGGGTATGGACCCTCCGGCTTCCAGCGCAAGATCGCTGTTCGCGCCGATGTAGGTCGAACCGCTATAAGTATCGTCGCCGCCCAGGTAAAGAGGACCGGTGCCGGTCAGGATGAACCCGCCTGCTCCGGTGATGTCACCGGGCAGATTCAGGGGGTAGCTGCTGGTCTGGATGCTATTTGTCCCGATGAGTGTAATCGGGCCTACAAAGTTATTGCTCGAACCGACGGCGCCGCCGCTCTGCAAGGTTGCGCTGCCGTTCAGAACCAATTGCTTGTTCAAGTTGTCAACCACCTGATAAAGGCCCAACGTCGCGCCCGATTCAACAGTGACGGTGTCTGAAGAAATGCCCATGCCAATGGTGTATTCGAAACCGAGTAAGCCTTGTTGAATGTCAATATTGCCCACGCCGATATCGCCGAGTTCATGCATCCAGAGTTGCTGCCCCCCGATCTTGGTGAGGTTATAGCCGTTGCCAACAAATGAACCTCCACCCGCGCCAACGGTGGCAACACCGATGTCCCAGCGGGCGCGGCTGGCATTGAGGGTGGTGTCGCCCGCAAGTGTGATGTCGAGCGGGCCGGCGCTTTGGCCCGGCGAAGTTGTTGCTGAGTTGTTGATTGCGCCGTTGTTGGTGCCGGCCATGGAACTTCCCGTGCCCTGGATGACGAGCGGTTCAGCGCCAATTCCCTGGCCATTCAGGTCCAGGGTTCCGCCATTGACTGTGGTTGTGTTGGAAGTGCCCAGCCAGCTTGAGCCGCCGCTGCCCAACTGCAAAACGCCCGCGCCAATGTTGACCGGCCCTGTGAAATTGTTGCCGCTGGTATAGAGGCCGCTGGTATTGGTGTCATCGTAAGTGATTCCCGTTGATCCGCTAATGTGACCTGTGCCGCTGATCAAATAAGGAAGGCCGCCGCTGAAATTAATCGAAGAGGGCAGTACCTGGCCTGTGACGCTGACCCGGTCTGTGATGTCGCTGTCTGCCGCCGCGTTGAACGCAACTGCATCCTGTTGGTGGAAGGTGGTCAGTGTCGAAGTCGCAATATTGGTCCAGTTGGGGGTGATGTTGGCATCCCAATTAATATTGGGCGAGAAGTTTGTGGCTGCCCAGATTAGGCTCGCCTGGTTGACCGTGTTGACGTTGAGGATGATTTCGCCCGGGGTGGCGTAGCTCAGGCTCATGCTATCGCCCGTTTCATTATCCAGCGTTCCAAACGTTCCGGTAAGGGTCCCGCTATATTCGGCGATGACGTAACTGCCTGCTGACGGAGCGGTCAAGGGCGTGATCAGCAGGACGCTGCTGGGGTCCAGTGTCAAATTGGTGCAAACGAGCAAATCGTTGACGCCGCCGCCAACGGTCGTGGCTGTATTGAGCTTTTCAACCCATGTGCCATCCAAATAGACGTCCTTTGCCATGGCCGTGCCTGGGCTGATGGTGCTGCCCATTTCGAGCGAGGAGTTTGTCCCAACGCCGACAGGAGACATGACATCGCCTTGGAGAAGCAATGGCCCAACCGAAGCCGGGCTGCTGTTGGTTATGCTGGCTGGCGCGGAAATAGTTCCACTCAGCGCCAAAATGCCGTCGTTTTGGGTAATCGTGCCGGTATTTTGCAGGTTGCTGCCAAGGTTGACGACCCCTGAATTGTTCAGCAGGACATCGCCGGGTCCGGCAATGATATTGGTAACCGTCACGGCGGCCGTATTGGAAAAGATCAATGAGGAACCAAGGGGAAAATCCAGCGTGTCGTCCGCGAGCGCGCCGTTGTTGAGGTAAGCCACACTGCCGCCGTTGATTGTGATGCCGTTCGTATCATTTTCTGCCGCGCCGATTGCCAATACGCCCGCGTTCAGGATGACCGGCGTGCCAAAGGTATTCGCCCCTGCCAGGGCGACGATTCCACCGTTAATGGTCAGCGGACCGGTGAAATTCAAAATATCTCCGCCGCCAAATGCCAAAGTTCCTGGACCAACCGCCGTGATGCCGCCATCGCCGGACCAACTGTTATTCAACGTGATCGTGCGATTGAGTTCTGGCGCGAAGGTCACATAGCCCGGACCGGAGACTCCGTTCACCATATAAGTATCATTGGTCAGGATTGCAGGCGCGCCGGATCCCCATGTCCAGTTGGTGCCGTCGGCCAGAATTTCGTTGAGGCTGCCCTGGTTTGCGGCGGTATTTAAAGCCATGTCCAACGTATGGAATGTGCCCCCGGACAGGGTCGCCAATTGGGCGCCGCTGCCCGTGTTGACGCCCCGGAAACCCAAATAAATCGTACCGGCGCTGACGTTCAGGAATTGCGAAGATTGCGCGCCGGCTCCGCCCATGCCAATGCCCACACAATAGAGTGTGCCCCCGCTTATGTTGGCGGTGGAACTGTTCGTTGCACCCTGGCCCAAATATACGCCATTGTCAACGTTCCCGTCGTCACCGGCGTTTCGCAGAATATATACTGTGCCGCCACTCAAATTGAATGTGGCGGAACTGTTGCCCGTTACCCCGCCGCGGCCAATGCCAAACCAACCGTTATCTATCATCTCACCCCCGCTGACATTGAACGTGCCCGAACCGCCGTTGCCAACCTCAATACCCCCCAAATTCGTCAAAATCCCCCCGCTGAGGGCGAAGGTGGCATTGGCTCCGAGCGCGCTGCCAACGATAAGGAAATCCTGAAACAACGTCGAGGCCGCCCTCCTCGTCGTCAATATGCCGCCGCTGAGCGTTAGAGATGCGGTGCTGTCGGCGCCGCCACCAATGACCAATTCATTTCCCCCGGTATTGCTAACCACCAGAGAGCCGCCGCTCATGGTGAACGCACCGCTGCTGCTGGCTGTTTGGCCGATCATCAACCCGCCCAGAACGTTCGTCCATGTGTACCCGGTGGATGGGCCGCCGCCGCCGTCACCGTATAGAATCGTGCCGCCATTGGTAATACTGGCGATATAATGCACCGACCCATTGGGCGCCAGGCTATTGGACGTTCCCATCGGCGCAATACCGCCGGCCCAATCCAAGTCATTCGTGTAATAGTCCGAACCCGTATTATACCAGAAGTAGTTTGTCGTGCCTGCCATGGCTGAAACGCCGCCCAAAAGAACGGCGCTTAATACGGCGGCAGTGACATTGACAGCGCGACGGAAACCGACGAAGGGAATAACGGGACTTGTTTTCATAATGATTAAAATTCGGGCAGCCCTTTCAAAAGAGCGAAAGAACAACCGACAGTTTCTTTGGATTGTCTGGAATTTGGTTCAATTTGCCGAATGCGGCCCGCAAAGTCAAGTTCTTTTGTTGAAAAATTGACTGAGTGTATGTGATTAGCCTTGATTGATTTGTTCACCAGGTCACCGGAGCCATTCGCGCATGCTATTGTTCCGCATGCAGCGGCCATTCTTTGTCTGAAAGGCCTCGGACGACACCGGACGCCAAACTTTATCCGGCTTGGAATGCATTGCCGGCAACCACGTCAAGCGAGGCTCGATGATATCAAGTCCATTGTTAACGTCAAACAAATTTTTGATGGAAAAAATGTGAAAATTTGAAGAAAGTCGCGGCTTTCTCTCATGCCGGGGGCGGAGGGGCGACAACGGCGGTTGAAACCTGACAGCCTGTGGATTTCCTCCTCGTTGTCCAAAAATGGCAAAGCGTCGGATTTTGGTTGCGCTGATGGCGGATGCGCTCTAAAAAGGGTTCATGAACGAGCCAGTTATTGCTCAAAAATTTCCATTCGTGCAACAAACCGAACCCGGTTCATACTGGTGGTGCGCCTGCGGACAGTCGAAGTCGCAGCCTTTTTGCGACGGCTCGCACAAGGGGACTGGCCTTGGGCCGCTTAAAACAGACCTCGCCGATGCTAAAACGGTCGCCTGGTGCGGCTGTAAACGGTCGAAAACCCAGCCCTTTTGCGACGGCTCGCATTCGCGGCTGCCCTGAGGCATGTGGCCGTTGTGCGCGAAAATAATATAAGCCGCGAACTCATCGCCGCCGCCCGGGAGCTGGGCCAGTCAGTTGCCCGTTTGAAATTCGCCCCTCCTGTTACGCACGTTTATAACCCTTTGGACTATGCCTGGGCGGCGCATGAATTGTATTTGAAAAAATATGGCGGCAGCCGAAAGCGGGTCGTCTTCCTGGGAATGAATCCAGGCCCCTTTGGAATGGCGCAAACGGGCGTTCCCTTCGGCGAAGTGGCGGCGGTCCGCGATTGGCTCAAAATTTCCGCCAAAATAAACAAGCCCGCCGGCGAGCACGCCAAACGGCTGATTCTCGGCTTTGACTGCCCGCGTTCGGAAGTCAGCGGACGGCGTCTCTGGGGACTATTTGCCGGGCGGTTTGGATCGGCTGAGAAATTTTTCGCGGAGCATTTTGTGGTCAATTTTTGTCCGCTGGCCTTTTGCGAAAATAGCGGCTGTAATCGCACGCCGGACAAGCTGCCGCCGGCGGAGCGGCGACCGTTGCTGGAAATTTGCGAGACCCATTTATGCCGCGTTCTGAAAATCCTCGAACCGCGGTGGCTCGTTGGCATCGGCGATTTTGCCGTTCGACACGGTCGCGCCGGTTGTGAAGGACTGAAAATGCATATCGAAGTGGGACAAATTCTGCATCCCAGTCCCGCCAGCCCGGCGGCGAACAGGGGATGGGCCAAAAGGGCGACGGAACAGTTGATTGATTTGGGAGTGTGGCGCGCTCCTTGAAGGGTTGAATTAAAAGGCTGAAACGCTCTGTCAGGCGCGATCCAGACAGTTCCCTGTTCCCGCCCGACTTGTTCACGGCCCATGAGCCTCGCTTTTTGTACCAGCCGGCACTCCTTACAGGAGTTGTTCCATGCAAAAAACTCCGATTCGTGGTCGGCGTAATTTTGCCGAACCGCCCTCCTAAATTTCGCACCCCCCCGAAATTTAGCTTTTTCCCAAAAATCCCGCCCCGCAACTTTAGCCCCATTCCATCAATTTCCCAGCAAAAGCGCGTCATTTCCATCCCCTAAACTTGAAATTTAGCATTCCATTTAGCGAAGTTTAGCCCGCAAAACCCTGGCATGACGATTTTTACTAAACTTCGCCGCGTAGGGAGGCGTCTCGCCTCCCAGCCAACGTAGCAGCGGACATGAGTCCGCTCAAATTTTTGGTTTCGGCCCTCAAGCCCGTTCGAATTACTCAGACCGCGCTCACGCGACGCTTCCGTAGCAGCGAGCGTGAGCTCGCTCTGACTCCTTCGCGGAACAATCCTTCGGCATCTCTAATTGCCCGGCCCACCAGCCAGCCGTTCACAGGAAGCCTATGACACCGGCTCTTGCCAATAGCCCCCTTCCCGGGACACTCCCGCACTTTGTGTTGACACAAAGTGGCAGAGGGGCAATCCTATGCTGGTCGTGACCCCTGTCGCAATTTGGATATTGCTTTCAATTTGGTTGGTTGCTTCCGGCGCTTTTATCGTTACGATCATTATCTTGTGCGGAGGTTCGTTGGCTGCCAGAAATGTTCCTTTCGCGATGCCCTTGCGCGGACGGCGCCTCGCTCACGGACCCACGCCCCGGTCGCTGAGGCCAAACCGCCTTGGGTGACGATCCTCAAGCAACCATGCCACAACGCGCGACAAGCACCAATTCAAGCGTTCGGCCGCGTCTGCGGATTGTCGCCGGCAAGAATATCGCGTTCGGACCGGGCAAGGCAGACCTGCTCCAAGCGCTGGAAAAAACCGGGTCCATCACCAGGGCGGCGGACAAGTTGGGAATGTCCTACATGCGGGCATGGACTCTGATTCGCACGATGAACCGATGTTTTTCCGGGCCGCTGGTGGATGCCGCGCGGGGCGGTACAAAGGGCGGCGGCGGCGCGCGCCTGACGCCCATAGGCCGTCAGGTTCTGCAATTGTATCGGCAAATGGACGACAAATGCCTGAAATCCATCCAACCGCAGTGGCGCGCGTTGCGGAAGTTGCTCGGATCAACAGAGCCGCGCCCGTGAGGGAACGGTTTTCGCGCGATATGTCAGGAATCACCCTGAAGGGGGGACACCGGGCGATCCTCAAGGAGAGACGACGCGATAGAACTGCCGGGGCGGAAAAATGTCCGTATAGTTGGTGCGCGTAAAGTAAACCGTCGCCGCCACGGGAGCGAAGAATTCATACAGACCGGGGAAAAAAACCTGACGGGCGTTGCCCAAAACAGTCCACTGGTTCAGCGGCATCCATAGATTTGTGGAACTGAACACCGTGAAATCCGCATTTGGAACGTTTGTAAAAGAAAACCGGAACGTGCCGGTGGCGAATTCGCCGCCGTTGCTGGACCAGGCGGTGTCTCTCAGGATCGGAGAGTTGTTCGCGGGCGCGGGTTGAGTCTCGACCGCGCCAATATCCACATGCCGGCCGGCCAGGCGCGGATAGCCGCGCTGGTCAGCCGCCAAAATATTCGTTACCCAATCCGTCCCGGCGTCAATCAGCGGCGAAAAGTACAGCGGTGGCATGGTCTCGGTAACCCCGCCATAAGCGCCGGGCGCGGCAAGCTCCGGATTTCCGCCGATGAAATTCGCCGCGCCGGAGTACGAAGCGGAGAAATCCGGATACTGGGCGGCGGCGTTGCCCGCCACAACCGTGTTGGTCAGCGCGAAGGCGCTGGAACCCAAACCCACGGCAACAACACCGCCGCCGAACGCCGCGGAGTTGCTGGAAATGGTGCAGTTAATCAGCACATTTGTCGCCGTGAAGCTGGCAAGGCCGCCGCCTGAGCCGTTGGCGGCTGCGTTGTCGGCCAGGGTGCAATTGGCCGCCGTGAGCGTGTCCGCGTTGTATATGCCGCCGCCCGAGCCGTTCGGAGTCGAATTGCCGTACAAGGTGCAATTGTTCATGGTCAATATGCCGCTGTTGAGGAGACCGCCGCCCTGCCCGTTGTCATTGGTCACACTATTGGCGAAAAAGCTGCAATTGTTGAGCGTCAACGTGTCGTAATTGGCTATGCCCCCGCCGGCGCCATTCGTGGATATATTGTCCGAAAAAGTGCAGTTGATTACGGGTGCCGGCGTTTGAACGGAGAGCGCTCCTCCAGTCCCGCTCGAGTTGCCCAGGAAAGCGCAATTGGTCAGATAGAGAGTGCCTTCATTG
>JBOHXA010000343.1:0-21130 GCA_050737335.1 Limisphaerales bacterium
GTGCGAATCACGTTCCGGCGCGTGCTGATTTACGTTTTTCCTTTACCGCCTCCTGCACTCTTAAGCCTTGTGGAACTTCGTTGGGCTGACCAGATGCATAACTGATAAATAAATCCTCCATATGGACACAAGCCCACTAACAGCCAATTCCCCGGAACCAACCAAAAAATCCTTCTGGCGCATGGAAATGCCGCGCTGGTGCAAATGGTTTATGTTCTGGCTGATTGTCACCGCCATCCCGCTTTGTACGGCGATTACCTACGCCACGAAACAAAAATCGCCGAACGTTGGATACGCCATCCTTGCCGTGCTTCTGACGGCCAATTACATGATGTCACTGACCGCGCTGGTGAAAAGTTTCGTCAAGGAAAAGTAAGGTCACGCCATTTCGTTTTCCGCCGGGCATAGCACAGGGCCTTCCGTTTACGCCGGCAATCTGCCCTCGCTACTACATTGTATCAAAACAATATTTGTCCGGTGGCATGGACAATCCGGGACCTCTCACAGGAGGCCGCGCCGCTGTCGGTAAATTTGTCCGGCCAGGAAATGCTCGATTTCGATAATCGCCGGATGATGTTTGGCGAAGCGGCCGCGATGCAATGGGTTGTGGCTAAATACGGAAACCCATAACTTTAAATCCCTGCTTTTCTTCTGAAAACCCCGATATAATTTCGCCCGTCGGGATGATAATTTTTGAGGCGGTCGCCGGTGACGAATACCGTTTTGTTCGGAGAAATCTGGTCGAGCAAGGCGACCCGCTCGTAAGAGGCGCCGGAATAGCGAGTGAACCAGTTGAAAATGGAGCGGTCGGACCCGGGCTGAATATGCCAGGAGTCCGGATTGCTGACGAATACCAAAAACTCGGGCTTATTGGTTTGAATCTGGCTGACCATTTCGGCCTGCATTTGCGACGCATACGGCTGCCGTTCCATGAGGGGATAGGTACACAGATAGCCCGTAGCCGGGCGGCGTTGCGCGTAAAAGTACAGCTCAGGATCCGAACCGATCACAGCCATGCTGGCCACCGGGCCGGAATGGGCGCGAATGTAATTGCCCACCGCGGGCATATCGGCCATGGGCGTGTCGCCGTCATAAAGAATCCGGCTCACCGCGGTCGGCGGCAGTTGAAAGAAAAACTGGCGCTGTTGAAAGAGCGACCACCCCAAAATTAAAATGCAAACCACCGACGGAACAACTTTGAACACGCGATTAGAGGTGGCAAATTGGAGCGAAACAATGGCAAGGCCAATCAGAATCGCGAGCGCCGGCAGAATCAGGATGAAATAGTGTTCGCGAAAGTCGAAATCAACAGGCGTTCCGAGCGCCGAGAAAAACAAAAAGGCGACGGCGAAAATAATCTGGCTCCGGAGCGCGCGGTCCCGCATCACGAATGGGAGGCTCACCAGGAGGAAACCCAAATACGGGAAACAGATCGCCCATTTCTTGTGATCGTCCTGAAGAAAATTATGGAGTCCGTCCCGCGCCGTGTTTTCAGCCGCGTAGGACCCGGCATATTTGGTCCAAAACAGGAATTTTGGCAAAAGACCGGTTTGATTGAGGTAAAAGCACACGAGCAAAACCGGTAATAAAATTCCGGCGCCCAGGAAAAAGAGTTTCCGAAAAAGCACGGGCTTGAAAAGGGCGCCGGTTTGGATGCCGTGCCAGACAAGGATTGCCGGGGCGAACAGACAAAAACCAATTCCCTGTTCGCCCATGAGAAGGGCCAGGCCGAAAAACAGGCCGCTGAAGAACATGGCGTGCCAGCGATAAAATTCTTCAGCCTTCCATAATACCAGGGCGCCCCACAGCGCAAACAAGAGCACAAAGTCGTCGGCATGCGCCGCCAGGCCGAGGATCGCCGGACTGACTGATAAAACGCCGTATGCCGCGCACGCCGCCAGTCCCGCAGTGGTCCCAAACAACCGTTGCCCGAGTAAAAACAGCAGGACAATGGTGAGGCAATTGACCACAATCAGTGTCGCGTGAATCCCGGCCGCCGTTTGACCGAAGGCGGCCATGCCCAGGGTGTACGCCAGGTACGTGCCCGGAAATGTCATGTTCCATCCAAGCTGATAAGGCGCAATGCCATGAAGGAGCATCTGACCGGCGCAGGCGTATTCGCCTTCATCGCGCTCCAGCGGCAGGTCTATGAGGCGATAACGGATGAATGAGGTCAATACCATCACTAGCAAAACAACCAGCCACGCCCACACTTGAGCAATCGGGCGACCCGCCGGTTCGACCAGGCGAATGTTGGTTTCATCCGTCAAATGTTCACGTTTAAATGTAATCATTTGTCAAATCGTCAATCTTTCAATGGCGGTGAGAATCGTTTTTCATTTTCATTTTCCATTTTTCGGTCAATCTGACGCGCCTAAAACAATGACAATGAGCAATACTCTTGCCACAATTGACACTCCTGCCCTGCTTTTGGATGCGGCGGTTTTGCGCCGCAACATCGCCACCATGGCGTCGTTTTTTGCGGGCCGGCGCTGCCGGCTGCGCCCGCACTTTAAGAGCCACAAATGCGCGCACATAGCCCGGCTGCAAATGGAAGCAGGGGCTGTGGGCATGACTTGCGCGAAATTGAGCGAAGCCGAGGTCCTGGCGGATGCGGGAATTCAGGACATTCTGATTGCCAATGAGATTGTCGGCCCGCTCAAAATTGGACGGTTGATGGCGCTTTGCGCGCGCGCCAACCCGATGGTTGCGGTGGATTGCGCGGACAACGCGCGGATGCTCTCGGCCCATGCCGCCGCGGCGGGCGTGACGCTGCCGGTGCTGGTGGAAGTGGATATTGGAATGGGGCGATGCGGTGTGGCGCCGGGGCGACCGGCGCTGGACCTGGCGATGCTGGCGAGGTCATTGCCCGGCTTGAGGTTCGAGGGATTGCAAGGATACGAAGGTCATTGCGTTGACCTGCGCGACGCGGATGAACGAGTCAGGCAGGCTCGCGCCGCCATTGAATTGCTCGTCAATACGCGCCGCCTCATCGAAAAGGCGGGCCTGGAAGTTCGCATCGTCAGCGGCGGGGGCACTGGCACATACGATATCAACGGAAACACCGACGGAATAGATGAAGTGCAGGCTGGTTCCTACGCGGCCATGGATTGGTGGTATGGGGATATCCGGCCCGAGTTTGGGCAGGCAATGAGCATCCTGAGCACTGTTGTCAGCCGCCCCAAACGGCGCATCGCCATTCTTGACGTGGGACGAAAAGGCGTCGGGGCGGAATGGGGCCCGCCGCGGCTCAAGAATGGCGATGAGGGTCGGGTTGTCAGCTACAGTTCCGAAGAACACATGACGGTGGAATTGGCGGGCAATCGCGAAATCAATGTTGGCGAGCGCCTGGAAATAATCCCCTCGCACGGTTGTACCACGAGCAATTTATACCGTGAATTTGTGGTTCATCAGAATGGCGAGGTGATCGGCGCCTGGCCCATTGAGGGAAGCGGGAAGCTCCAGTGAATCCCTTGACACAACATTATCGCGCCCTGAACTTGTCCTTTAAGAGGCAAAACGCAAACGCGGAGGCCATGAGCAATGTAAGCGTGGACGGTTCGGGCACTGGCGCCGCAATCAGCCCCGGCGAAGTCCATTCCATATCGTCGTCATTGGCGGTAAAATCGGCGTATCCAGGCGCAACAGTCGAAGTAAAGCTCACGTCGTCGCTGGTGACCTGGGAATTGAATCCCCAATCCCATCCCACCGAGTCACTGTTAAAACCCGAGGCGCCCACCTCCGTCTTGCCGTAATCGAGCATCGCCATGCCAGTGGTGTCCAACGGGTCGGTCAGGCCGCCAATCGTAAAGGACGTCAGCGCTTCCGGTTCAATGGTCTGCAATTCGTAGTCGTATTGGTAAAGGCCCGAGGCGATTTCGTTGACGCCGTACGTAATGTAAAGGCAGTAGTCTGGTTGTAAAATGCCATCTGAAATGCCCACAAATGATTCTGTTTCACACGGGATAATGATCTGAGCCCGTGCCGGGAAAGAAACAGCCGCAATGCAAATGGCAATGGCGAGACCGATTGGCTTTTTCATGGCATTAACCTTGACCATCCTCAAATCCGCAGTTCACTTAGCAGGATTTTTGCCAAGGGCGTATGGGACGCCATGTGTCTGAGGCGCAGCCCTGCCCTTCAAACAGCAAATGATGTTAACGGCCAAAAATGAAACGCCCGCGCGGTTCCCGAGCCGGCACTACTTGCAGCGCAACAACCGCATCTGAGCAATTCCATGAGTTCAGGATTCCCGTTGGCGTGGGCGACGTCCAGTCCTGCCAGGACAAGTTATCGTGGCGCCGAACGCGCAAGGCGGCGTCAGTATTCAGTGACATCCACCCGTAAAACCGGGGCCAATACCCCGAATCATTCAGGAAGCGCGCCATCCAGCGCATAAAGATGCCGTTAAAGCCCGCGGCGTCGCCTGAACCATATGCGGGCAGCGTGCCGTCCCAAGACAGGACATGGCGTGTAAAATTGGCCGCAAGAAGGGCATCGGCAAGAAAATTGGTATCGCCGCTGAGTTTCCAAAGCAAATCCGCGGCGCCAATAAACGTGCCTTCGTTATAAGTAAAGGCTTTGCGGGCCACGTGGCCGGTAATCCGCTCGCTGTCGTGGACAGCGCCTTTGGTGATAAACAACGCGTTGCGCTCCCAGGCATAAAGCGACCGTGCCTTTGCAAAATACAATTTGTCATTGCAAATTTCACACAAGAGACACGCGGCGATGGCGCCCGGCCCGTTTACGCATGCGTTTTTCCCGCGTTTATCCGTGGTCCAATACAATCCACCGCCCAATGCGTCGTCGTAGCCCCGCGTATAGACGGCGTCGAAGTGATGTGTGGCGAGGGTTCGGTAGGCCTTGTCGCCGGTGTCTTGATAAGCCCGCGCGCAGGCGATAGTCATCCAAAGAATATCGTCGTTGTATTTGTTGCTGGTCCAGTCGGCGCCGTGAGCGCTTATGAATCCGGCGATGGACTGCCGAATCATCCGGCGCGTCGCCGGGCTGTGAGTGCGGTCATAGGCGTCTTCAATCATTTCAATTTGTTCGGCCCGGACCCAAAAACGTGATCGCCCGCCCTCGGTATCGGCTTTGTAATATCCCACTCCGTGGCGGCAGACGTAGAAATGAGCGTTGTAGGCCCGGAAGGCAATGTCCGCCGCGCGCGGGTCAATGGCGCGGGCGAGAGCGGTGGTGAGTATAAAAAAAGCAACGGCGCAATGGACTTTCATTCGCAGCGACAGGGCTCATTCCTCCACCGGCACCACGAGGCTGTCCATGATGAAGTCTTTGCGTTCAGGTGTATTTTTGCCCATGTAAAAGTCCAGGATCGGCCCCGATTCGGCGCGCGGGGCGTATTCGACTTTGCTGACGCGCATTTCCTTGCCGATGAATTGCGCGAACTCCTTTGGACTGATCTCGCCCAGGCCCTTGAAGCGCGTAATTTCCGGCTTGCCTCCGATTTCGCGGACCGCGACGTCCCGCTCGGTCTCGTTATAGCAATAAATTGTCTTTTCCTTGTTTCGCACGCGAAACAGGGGTGTTTCCAGAACATAGACGTGCGCGTCGTGGACGAGTTGTTCGAAGAATTTAAAGAAATAGGTGATCATTAAGTTCCGAATGTGCATGCCGTCCACGTCGGCATCGGTGGCCAAAATCACTTTTCCGTAGCGCAGGCCTTCGATGGAATCCTCGACATTCAACGCCTGCATGAGGTTATACATTTCGTCATTTTTATACATGACGTCGCGCTTGAGGTCCCAGACGTTGAGAGGCTTGCCCTTAAGAACAAACACTGCCTGATCATTCACGTCCCGACAGCTTGTGATCGAGCCGGCGGCCGATTGGCCTTCGCAGATGAAAATCATCGTGTCCCGGCCCTTGTCCTTCTTTTTCTCGAAATGATTCTTGCAGTCTTTTAACTGCGGAATGCGCAGGGCGATGGCTTTGGCGCGGTCGCGGGCCAATTTTTTGACGGCCTGCAATTCCTTGCGCAATTGCTGGGTGTCGGCGGCCTTGGCGACAATTTTTTCGGCGATTTCCTTGTTGCGCTGGAAAAAGCGCAACAGTTCTTCGCGCACGTTGTTGACCAGTTCAGCGCGAATTTCGGTATTGCCGAGCTTGTTTTTTGTCTGCGATTCGAACACCGGGTCCTGTAAACGAATCGCCACGGCCCCCACCATGCATTCGCGCACGTCGTCGCCTTCGAATTTTGAATTGGCGTATTCGTTCACGGCTTTGAGCAGGCCTTCGCGAAACGCGCTCAAGTGAGTGCCGCCGTCGCTGGTATATTGGCCGTTGACGAAAGAAAAGAATGTTTCACCATAACGCGAATTGCTGTGAGTGAAACAAAATTCCAGGGTCTTTCCCGCGTAATGCAACGGGGGATAAATAGGCGCGCTGCCATCCGTCGCCAGGTCCTCCATCACCAAATCCATGAGGCCGTGCCGTGATTGAAAAATCTTCGGCTCGGCGCCGGGGACGTTCAGCACGAGTTTCAGCCCCGTGTTCAGATAACTATAATGGCGCAGGCGTCGCTCGACGTGTTCCAGGCGAAACTGGCTGTCTTTAAAAATTTCCGGGTCCGGTTCAAATTCAATAAATGTGCCGTCCGCCTCCCTGGTCTTTCCTGTCTCCTCCTTTTTTAATTTGCCGATCTTGAATGAGGCTTCCACAAATTCGGCGTTCCGATGGCTGCGCACCAGGAATGTGCGGGACAACGCATTGACTGCCTTGGTGCCAACGCCGTTGAGGCCGACGCTGAATTGGAAAACTTCGTCGTTATATTTCGCCCCCGTATTGATTTTGGAAACACAGTCCACGACTTTCCCCAGGGGTATGCCCCGGCCAAAATCGCGCACGGCCACGCGATTGCCGTCAATGTGGACCTGCACTTCCCGGCCATGGCCCATGATGTATTCGTCTATCGCATTATCCACCACCTCCTTGAGGAGGATGTAGCAGCCATCGTCGGGATTGCCGCCGTTGCCAATGCGTCCGATGTACATTCCGGTTCGCAGCCGGATGTGCTCGAGGGACGACAATGTCTTGATTTTGCTCTCGTCGTAAACGTGTTTCGGCTTGTCTGCCATAAAATGCGGCAAGCATATCAAAAATCGGCGCGGGCTGACAAAGGGTTTTGCAATTTTATGAAGAGGGCCAGACCGGATGGGCGCAGCGTGACAGCTTTCCTGGCGGGATTGTTCAGCGTTTCAAAATTCCGTTATTGCAATGCACAAGGCGCTGCCGGGGTAAACGTGCAAAATGCGGGGGATGGCTGAGCCGTAACTTTTACTTTATCCGTCTTTCCCTGCAATTCGCCCTAATTGTTCGCGGGCATTCTATTTGCTTAACGTTGGCGGATTAATATCCCAATGACGAAAAAAAGCGATTACCTGAGCGCGTTGGAATCGGCCATTAAAATAAGGCACAAATGCCAACCGGCGCACCGGCAGACGATGTTCGTTCGGGCAAAAACCAAAGAACAGGAAATCGTATGGGAAGGCCTTGTCGAGGAATTTGAATTGTCCGGCCACCAGCGGGCCAGGAATTGTTACGCCTGGCGGCACATCGAAGCCGGCGGCAAGTCAAAAATCATCGCGGTGCTGGGAAATAGGCTTATTGATTCCCCGCAAAAGGCGGTCGAGGCGGCCATTTTTACGGACACCCAGCCGCCGGTCCGAAAATTTTCAGATGAAATCGAATCTCTTAAAAAGCAACTTCAGGAGTGCAAAGACCTCCTGCGAAAAATGGGGATCGAGTCAGAGGACTTGTCAGCCGCTATTGAGGAAAGCCGGACTGTCAGCGAGGGCTTGAGGCGAATACCCGTGTAATCTCAAAGCGTTGGATTGAAGTGCGATAGAGGCCCGGCGATCTTCAGTCCGGTGAGATATCGTTAAATTTTGCTGTGCTTTAAAATGAGCGTGCTAATCTCGGCACATGGCTGTGCCGCTCAAACACACCAATCGTCTTGCCCGCGAGAAATCGCCGTATCTTCTGCAGCACGCGCATAACCCGGTTGACTGGTACGCATGGAATGAGGAGGCATTTGAAGATGCCCGCCGCGAAAACAAACCGATTTTTTTGAGTATCGGCTATTCGACCTGCCATTGGTGTCACGTTATGGAGCGCGAAAGTTTCGAAGACGAACGCATTGCCGCATGCCTCAACCGGCATTTCGTGAGCATCAAGGTGGACCGCGAAGAGCGGCCGGACGTGGACAAAATTTACATGATGTTCGTCCAGGCCACGACCGGCGGCGGCTGGCCCATGAGCGTTTTTCTGACGCCGGATTTGAAGCCGTTTCTGGGCGGCACATATTTCCCGCCCGATACCCGCCAGGGGCGTCCCGGCTTTTTGCAGGTGCTCGAACACGTGGCCGAAGTATGGCGCAAACGGCAAAATGACATCACCGCATCCGCGGAGGAAATGCATTCCCGGCTTGAAACGGCCATAAAGACAAAGGAGTCGCCCTCCGATGCCGCGCTGAACGAGGGTATTCTGGAAAAGGCTGCGGCCCTTTTCAAAAGCGCGTATGATCCGCGCAACGGGGGTTTTGGAGCGGCGCCGAAATTTCCGCAGCCCTCAATGCCCCGGTTCCTGCTGCGCTGTGCCAAACGGTTTCAGGATGAAGCAGCCTCGCGGATGGTTTTACACACGTGCGAGCGAATGGCTGCCGGCGGGATTCACGATCAACTGGGCGGCGGTTTTGCCCGATATTCCGTGGATGCCGAATGGCTGGTCCCGCATTTTGAAAAAATGCTCTATGACAACGCCCAATTGGCCCACCTTTACATGGACGCCTGCCTGGTCGCCAGGGGAAATGGCGACGGCAACGCCGAAACTTTTGCGGCGGTTGTTCGAGACATCCTCGATTATGTTTTGCGCGACATGACGCATTCGGAGGGCGGATTTTTTTCCGCGGAAGACGCTGACAGCGAAGGTCATGAAGGCAAATTCTACTGCTGGACATACGATGAATTGTCGAAGCTTCTTTCACCGGCGGAATTCAAAGTGGCCGCGCAGTATTTCGGCATTACCGCCAAAGGGAATTTCGTTGATCACAGTCATCCGCAACCCTTGCCCGGCCTGAACGTTTTGAGTGTCGTCAATGCCATCGGCAACGAAGGCGACGCGCCAAAGCGGCTCGCGGCGGCCGTGGAAAAAATGTTGGCCGCGCGGACCGCGCGCGTCCGGCCGCATCGGGACGACAAAATTCTCACGTCATGGAACGGCTTGATGCTGGGCGCATTTGCGCGAGCGGGCCTCGTGTTGGACGAACCCGGATATCAGGAGGCGGCGCGCAAAAACCTGCGCTTTATCCGTAAACACTTGTGGCGCGCGCCTGAGGGCAAGAGCGTACCCTCGCTGTTCCATCGCTGGCGGGACGGACAGAGCGACAAGGTCGAATTACTTGAAGATTACGCGTATCTGCTTTTGGGTGTCCTGGAGCTTTACGAAACGACTCTGGAAACACAGTATTTGAATTTCGCGTCTGAACTGGCCATTGCGGCGCTCGAAAAATTTTGGGACGTCGAAAACGGCGGTTTTTGGCAAAGCGCCGCGGATTCGAGGGATTTGATTCTCCGTCTCAAGGACGACTACGACGGCGCCGAGCCCGGCGGCAATTCCGTGGCCGCTTTTTCGCTGCTCAAGCTGGCCGCCATCACCGGCCAGCGGCGTTTTGCCGATGCCGCGGAAAAAACTCTCGGTCTCTTCGCCGGGCGCCTTCAAACAATTCCGCAATCGGTGCCATTCCTGCTGCAGGCATTGGATTTTTGGTTGCAGGAGCCGGCGCGGGTGGTCATTGCCGGACGCCCCGATTCGGCCAGGTTCGAGGAGCTGCTGCGCGCCGCGCATTCGGTTTATCAGCCGAATAAAATTGTGCTGGGAAACGACGGGGCGGTGGACGACTTCTCCAAAACCCTCGCTGCCAAAGGCGACGCGACGGCGTACTTGTGCCGGGGCAATGCCTGCTCGCCGCCAACGGATGACCCGCGGAAAGTGCGGGAATTATTTGCCGGCCAACGTTGAAGTGGATTTAATGAAACTCGAGGGCATTTCTTAATGCTTCAGTCCCAGCACCAGTAATACGAGATCAACAACAAACAGCAAAATGACCGTTCCTTCCAAAATCAGCATCCAGCGGTTGGCCTGGTCCTGTTTGAGCAGTTGATAGAGATCGGCGAGCGCTTTCAGTTTTCCTTCAATGTTCCTGTGCCAATCGCCCAGGTGAAAACGGCTCGCCAGCTTCTCGTAAATGCGCGCCAGGTGCCAGTCGCCAAAAAATTTGGTAATGTTGGACAATCCGTCATTAAACCGGGTCAGGTCAATGCGGATTTCGCGCAGTTGGCGCAACGTGTCGGCGCGCGATCGAAGCGTGCGATCAGCCAAATCCCGATAAGAGCGCTCCAAGGCGTTGTCCAAAATCCGGTCATAGGCTTCCAGTTCAGCCAATTGCAAGTTTGCCAATTCCATGATATAAAGCGTTTCGTCAAAATCTTCCGGTT
The DNA here is from genome assembly GCA_050737335.1 of Limisphaerales bacterium. Taxonomy (GTDB): domain Bacteria; phylum Verrucomicrobiota; class Verrucomicrobiia; order Limisphaerales; family UBA11358; genus UBA11358. The sequence goes on from JBOHXA010000343.1 coordinate 10,512, forward strand.
CGTCCACCAGCAATGCCGCGTCCCAGTCAACCACGACTAAATCATTCTCGTAATAACTCAGGTAGCGGGCGGTGGATTCCTCGGACTCCTGCCTCGATAGACGCTCGCCCTCGGTTTCCTGGGTGAGCAGCGCCGCGACCTCGCGCCGGTGCGTCTGGAACCAGCTTTCGGCGCTGATCGGCAGCCCATCCCGGCCGGTGGGCGGCGCGGTGATGCAGAAAACCGTATAGGCTTCCTCTTCCGGCAATTGCTCCTGCGGCCGTATAAAATGGCTCTTCAATTCCGCGACGACCTCCTGCGCAAGCCTGCGGGCTTCATCGTGAAGGGAGCACTCGCCAAATTTCAGGTCGTGGAACACGACCAGGTCCCCAATTTGTTTCACTGAAAAGGGCACGCGCATCGTGATACTGATGGCGCCTACGGGCAACAATTTGATCGCGCGGTCAACTTGCACCTTTCCAAATGGACCGGCCCGTTCCACCTCCGGAAGGCGGACCATTTGCGGTTTGTAAAAGAAAAACTGGCGCGGATTGCGCTTGCTCCCGTCCATGGAAAACTGCTCGACGGGTTGTCCCAGCAGTTGGCGAAGCGGTTGGCGCGCCGTGTCATAGGCCACGTCAAATGCGTAGATGTACACCACGTGCCCGGCGTAACGTTCTTCCGGGCGCGTGGCCTGCTTCATTTGTGCGGCCGGCGCAATCACACCTAAAAATACCCCACTTTTTGCGCGCGGGCAAAATCGGCCGGTTTTATGTTCAGTTTTCGAGTAAATTCAACGCGCCAGCGGGTATTCGCGCCTGAAAATGCCGGCCATTTTTTCCTTGCCATCAGAAGCCATGGGGCTAGATTTGCTTTCGGAACAATAACTATTAGACGACAAAATTAGCCCACATTCCTATGAAAAAACACATTCTCACCGGAACGGTCATCATGGCGGCGTCGTTGCTCGCGGCTTACGCGGGCCCAAAAGATGACGTCACCAGCGCGGCGCAAAAACTCCAATCAGGAGGCAATTATAGCTGGCAAATCACCGTGGTGGTTCCGGCTAAGGCTCGATTCAAGCCCGGACCCATTAAAGGCAAAATACAGGGCAACCTGACTGACGAAAAAATGTCGGCCCGGGATAATACTATCGAGTTCATCATGAATGGAACCAATGTCGCTATCACCGATCCCGATGACGGCTCATGGGAAAAGCTTTCAGATGTTGACACCTCCGGTTTTGGACGCTTCCTGGTGGAGAGAGTGCGAAATTTCCAGGCGCCGCCCGCCCAGGCCGAGGACCTGGTCGCCGACGTGCAATCGCTTCAGCAAAACGGCAACTCTTATTCCGGAACATTGACGGAAGATGGCGCGAAAAAGCTGCTCACATTCGGTCGCGGCCGTCGCGGCGGCGGTCCTTCCGTCAGCAATCCCTCAGGCACGGTAACGTTTAGCCTTGAGGACGGCCAGTTGACAAAATTCGAATATCACGTCAAAGGCACAATGACTTTTCGCGGCAACGACTTTCCCGTGGACAATGACACCACAGTTGCCATTTCGGACGTTGGCACGACAAAAATCAACGTGCCTGAAGACGCGAAGAAATTGTTGCCATCAAGCAATTAAAGATTGCCGGGACCATTCCGGCGCGCGGGGTTTGTTGGCATTTTGAGCATCGGCGGGGGACGCCGCTTCGATGCTTCGGCCTCGCCGCGCGCATTCTTAAAAAACAAGGCGCTGGTCAATTTTTGCTTTGCGATGTCTCGCGCGACCAATGGATGGCGTGGAGCATGACTTCAGTCGAGCTTTTGAGTTGCAGCTTTTCCTTGATCCGATTGCGAAAGGAATTGACGGTCGGGATGGTCACATTCATTTCCTCGGCGATTTCCCGCACGCCTTTGCCCATGCCGAGCATCTGAAAAACCTCCAATTCGCGGTCGCTTAATCGTTCAAGCGGAGAGGGAGGGACGTCCTCGGAACCGCGCATGAATTTGCTGATCACCGAACTGGCCATTTTTTCGCTCAAATGCATGTCGCCGCCAAGGACCTTGCGAATGGCCGTCTTTACGGTTTTGGCCGGCTCCTGTTTCATGACGTAGCCCATCGCGCCCGCCCGCAAGGCGCGCTCGGCATAGAGAGATTCATCATGCATGGAAACTACCAGCACTGGATAATCATCGCTCTCATTTTTGATGGCCTTAATGAGGTCAATTCCGCTGGTTCCTCCCAACGTAATGTCCACGACCACCAGATCCGGCTTGAGCTTGCGAATGTCGCTCAGCGCGCTCTCGGCTTCGGCGGCGTCGCCACATACCGTCAAGTCCGGTTCACGATCAATGAGCTGCCGCAAACCTTCGCGGAACATGGCGTGGTCGTCCACCAGGAAAATCCGGCTCTTGTCTGGCCTGTTCACGATGACAATATAAGCGCTTGCTTCTGTTTTTGCGCCGCTTCCGGGGCTGCCGGATAAAAGACGCACGTTATACGCGTGCCATTGCCCGGCATACTTTTCAAGTCTAAAGTGGCCCCAATGGTCCGGGCGCGGTAGCGCATGATCCGCACTCCCATGCCATTGGAACTGCCGTTGCCGGGTTCGAAACCGGCCCCTTTGTCCTGAATGCTCAATTCATAATGTCCACTCGTATATTTCAATAAAAGGGCAACCTGCGCCGCCTTGCCGTGCTTCACCGCGTTTAATACAGCCTCCTGCGCGATGTAATAGAGATGGACCGCGACTCCATTTTCCAGCGCGGGCGGCGGACCCTCGATGGCGAAATCGCATTTGATTTTGAACAGGTTTGTCGCATTTGCCGCCAGGTCTTCCAGCGCGAGCATCAAGCCGCTTTCTTCCAGATGGACCGGAAAAAGCCCCCGCGCCACGCTGCGGGTCTGCGTGATGGCTTCGTTTACAAGAAGGCCAATGCGTTCGGCTTCGGAGGCTTCGGAGAATTTCTTCTCCTGAAGTTGGTCCGCCAGGATGTCCACTCGATACGCGATGCCCGCCAATTGTTGGCATACGCCATCGTGAAGGTCGTGGCCAATGCGTTGCTGTTCGCGATTGCTGATTTCCAGGATTTCCCGTTCCAGGCGTTTGCGCTCGGTGATATCGCGGGCGATGCCCTCGACTTCGACGGCTTTTCCCTGCTTCTCGACCATTCGCGCGCCGATTTCCAGTTTCAGGCGCTGGCCGGCCCCATCGCTAAAGTCCCATTCGGCCGGGGCCAGGGCCAGGGCCAGGTCCGGACGCTGGACAATTTGTTCAAACCAGCGCTCGGCCGCCCCGCGCTGTTCCTCGGCGATCAGTTCGACCAGTTTTTTTCCAGCAACTTCCTCGCGGCGCCGCCGAAGCAATTGTTCGCCTGCGCGATTTAACGAAGTGATCCGTCCGGCGAAGTCGCAGGTAAAAACCATATCGTTCGCATTTTCGAACAGATTCTCGTAGCGTTCCTTTAACGCAGCCTCGGCCTGGAGCTTGTCACGGATGATACGCGTCTGCTGTTGGACGCGGCGGCGCAGGATGACCACCCAGGCGAAGGCCCCCACGACGATCAGCCCTAAAAGCGCCAGGACCCAAAATAATTTTTGCAGGTTCCACCAGGGCGGCCATTCGAGAACGGAAACGTCGCCGGCCGAGCGCATGAGGATTCGAAATGATTTGGCGCGCCAGGCCTGGCCCGCCTGCCAGGAATTTCCGGTTTCAATGAGACAAACGCCGGTGACGGCCACTTTCGTGCCGTTCTCCAGATAAGCGAAATCTGTGCCGACGCTTTTGCGTTCGAGATACGCGTGAAAGATGAAACCGCTTGGCGCCTGCAATACCAGAAATTGCTCGCTGCTGTGACGTGCCCGATCGAGGATGGTCGCCTCGATTTGGACTAACCGGCAATCGTATGTGCCTTTGAGGGCCTCGTCGGTATCAATGGGAACGGGCGCCGGCCGGGGACCGGACTCTACCTTGCGAAAGATTGCGTCCTGCAGCATCGGCGTATATTCGCCCTTTGCGGGGAATCCCAGCACTTCCACCACCTCGCCAGGCAGCAACGGGCCGGGTTGGGAGGTTTCGATGTAAAGGCCCTCGGTCTGGTCCTGGATATAAAGGACACTGTTGTCCTGGCGATAAATCACCGTTCCAGTGACTTTAACACGATGGCCGTAGGGACCTTGTGGGGTAAATTGCAGGAGCCTTTCAATGGGCAGCGTGGGGGCGTCGAATGGATTTTTGGCCGCGGCAGTTTCGATGACCAAATCTGACGGGCGCGGCACAAGAAGGCGAATGTCAAACAATTGGCGTTGATGGTTAAACTCTGTGACGCAGACACCACGAACGGTAACGGTGCTGTCCACCAAATCGCTGCCGCGAGCCACGGGCAATTGTTTGGCGTAGGCGGTGACACGTCCGCCGCCCGTGGCGATGTCCACCAAATAAAAACCGCTGGCGTTGTCAAATTGCGCGGCGCGGACCGTGCCCTTGACTTCCACAAACTGGCTGTCCTCCTGGCCGCTGGCAATTTGCTCGAATGAAACGGGGCGGGCCTGTGGAAAAGTACCGGAACCAATAATTTGAACGCTTTTAGCCATGACCACAGGCGCAAATTCGCCCGGGTCGGCTTCGCCCTGGATTTCAATGAATTGGCCCGAGGCCAGTGGAGGACCGCCCGCTGAGGGGTCCAGTCGAAAATAAATGCCCGCGGATGGGTCCTGGACGAAGTAGTAATAATTATTGGCGTCACAAAAAGTGACCACTCCATGCAATCGAACCGGATAGTGACGGGCAGCCTGCGCGGGCGTCAATAGCCGGACCTGTTCCGCGGTCGTCAACTCATTGGTGACACTGTTCTGCCCCGATGCCATCGAGCATAAAAGAACCAACAGGCCAATGGCGGGGGGGGCACGGTGCATATGGCTTTAATTGCTATGGGTGTACACGCGAACGTAGTCCACGTCCATTTCGCCCGGAAACCTGGTGTTGGGACCGGGATTGCCGTCATATACCCCGCCTACGGCGAGATTCATAATAATATAAAACGGTTGATCAAAGGGGGCGGGATAGGGGGCGTTTGCCGTGGACCAATTCGTCTGCGTTTCATAGAGCTGGTTATCCACAAACCAGCGAATCGAATGGGTCGCCCATTCCAGAGCGTAGGTATGAAATTTGTCCGCGCCATTCCCCGGCGCAAATGTATAAATGTCGGTCGCTTGAAGATGGTTGCCCTCGGCGCCGGAATAGTGAATGGTCCCCTGAACGACCGCCGGGTAATCGCCTTTGTTCTCGACGATGTCAATTTCTCCGCATGAGGGCCAGCCTCCGTAAATCGAATCCTGCGGCATGAGCCATAGCGCCGGCCAATAACCTTTGCCTTGCGGAAATTTCGCGCGAAATTCGAACCGCCCGTATTTTTGTGAGAAGAGACCTTCGCTCTTCATACGCGCTGAAGTGTAGGCGCACCCGTTGGCGGACCCCCGCCGCGCCACGATATGCAGCATCCCATCACTGACGTATGCGTTTTGCGGCCGTCTCGTGTAACATTCCAATTCGTTGTTGCCCCAGCCATGGTGATTGCCCGTTTCAAATGTCCAGTGATTGCTGTCAATCGCTGTGCCGTTAAATTCATCGTCCCATACCAGATTCCAACCAGCCCGGAGATGGACCGCTAATAATTCAATCACCAGAATAGTGGCAAATACAGCCAAAAAACGGCATTTCGAAATCATTGTTTTGCCTTTTCTAAATTTACATCCTGCTCCGGCGTGAGCCGCCTAATTGCAGCCCTGAACGGGCGACCCAGGGGAGCGCAGCGCAATCTCGAGGCTGCGAGCGCGCCGCCCGGGGTAAATACGCCAAAGAACGATGACTGCGAAGCCGCGCGATAACTCGAACCCGATCTGCCGCCTTTGCTGAAACGAAATATCGCTAAAATTCACGATCATCCTTGCCTGAAACTTTCTTCATGAATCCGATGTTAAGGTTCATGGCTTCTTATTGCCACTGTTCTTTTACGGCGATTCGAGCCGATAATAAACGGCGGCATTGCCCGGGGCGGGCCCTGTGACAAATGGATTTGTGGACCCGGCGACGTCCATCCAATTTGCGCCGAGAGAATTGGTCTGGGACTGCAAATGACCGACGATATTTGCGGGCCATGACAATAGAATTTTGCCCTTTGAACGCGCGGCCAAAAGTTCCAGCGGCCCGGTTTGGTTGTACACGCGGACATAATCCACAAGCATTTGTCCCGGCAGACTGGCGTTGATGGCGTTGGTTGAGGGATTTCCGAGGTAATTTCCGCCGATGGCGACATTCATCAAAATATAAAAAGGCTCATTGAACGGCGCAGGATACGGATAGGTGCTGCCGCTCGTGCCGACATTGCTCCACCAATTCGTTTGCGTTTCATATCGGTGGCCGTCCACGTACCAATTGATGGCGTTAGGGGTCCATTCCAAAAGATAAACATGAAAATTCGTCACCGAATCCGAACCGGGGAAAGTATAGGTTTGGCTAGAATAAACGTCATTTCCTCCGGCGCCGCCAAAGTGGATGGTGCCGCCTTCTTGATTTGTGACGGCGCCATTGTTTTCCATGACGTCAATTTCCCCGGAGTTTGGCCAGCCGCCGTAGGGCGAATTCTCCGGAAGCATCCATAGCGCCGGCCAAAAGCCAGTGCCCCAGGGCAGTTGCGCCCGCCATTCAATGCGTCCGTATGTGGTGAAATAAAGGCCAAGACTCTTGATACGCCCGGACGTGTAAAAAAAGCCGTGGGTCGGTTGCTTCAACGCGGCAATATGAAGATAACCGTTGGCGACAAAAACATTTTGCGTGTCGCTGGTGTAGTACTCGTCTTCGTTATTTCCCCAACCGGAAACGTAATTGCCTCCCGATTCAAAGCCGTTGCCAATATCATACGTCCAATTATTCGTGTTGAGGGAATTGCCGTTGAATTCATCGCTCCAGACGATATTCCAATCCGGGCCGAACGCCGTGGCGCCGGCCTGATTCAAGCTCAGGTCATCAAAATACATTGAACCACCGGAATCATATGGATCGCCCTGAAACATAATTTGATAGCGCACATAGCTGGTGCCCGGCGGCGCTACAAGGCTGCTGACGGTATTGGTAATGACGTAGGTGTTCGGATCATATTGATTGGTGATGGGAAGGTCCACCCAGCTGTTGACGGGAAACGCGCCCGTGGCAATGGCATTGGTTGTGATAATGCGGGAACGATACAGAGCCAGCACATTTCCCGAAACGTCACGAAATGAAATCTCAATCCACGCCTGGTTTTGCCCGGCGAGGGCGTCGCTGGAAAGCGTGTAGGCCCAGCCATCGGCGGAGTAAACAACCCCTGGACCGGACACAGTGTCCTGATAGATGCCGTTATAGTTAATCTGGCCGTTGAAAGCCTGATAAACCTTGAAATAATAGCTTCCACTGTGCGCGATGGCGGCGTTGTCCTCGGCGTAGGTGTCGGCGCCATAGGTTGTCCAGCCGCCCAGGTCGCCGGTTTCAAAGCCCGGATTGGCGAGAACATTTGCGGCTCGACCCTGGACCGCAAATAAAACACTCAGCGCAAAAATAACGTTGCGGATTGTTCTGGCGACACGGCGACCGGCGGGTGCTGCACGGTGAAACATGCTGATACTATAAATCGGAAGCCCGGCCGTCACAAATTATTGGCTCGATGAGGGCGGTTGCACAAAACTTGTGGTTTGCTGTTGCAGCCAGGATAAATCGCCCGTTGTGATGTCTGCTTTTTTTTGAGCTTCATTGGGATTGGTCGTGACATTATAGTTGACCACTTCCGGGTCGTGCCACACTTTGGTCCCAACATGGCCATCGGCGAATGAGAGGGCGCATCCGTGATTATGGTAACTGGCGGGGATGTCAACCCAATCACGCGGCAAGGAAATGTCACACACGAAAAATCCATCATTAATGCTATAAGGGTTCTCCTCAATGAAAACCCATCTTTCGGCGGGAGTCAAAATGGTGGTCAGTTTGGTATAAACGACCTGCTGGTAAGGGCCTCCATTGTAGCGTTGGGAGCTATTCCAGTTGTCCGACGAATCGGGACTCATCCAGCAATTCATGGAATAGCTGCGAAGCGTCTGCTGGCCTTTCAACGCGGGGATATAGGACACGTTATCCGCCGGGCATTTGTAAGTTTTAATATTGTTTATGTAGGGATAGAGCAATCCGTCTTCGATGAAAACTGTATTGGTGGCCTCTGTTAACATAGCCTCCGTTCCTAAAACCCAGGAGCACATGGAACCTCCGGGTTGAGCCTGCGCAAGTTGGCTGGTGCTTGTCACCAAATTGGCATACCCGGTTACCGGAACCAAATTATCCTGATTGTCATGCGCGTACATGATCCAGGCGCTCCCGAGTTCGTTCAAATTGTTGATGCAATATACCAATTGTGCCCGTTGCTCCGCCTTGTTCAGGACCGGCAGCAGGATGGCCGCCAGGATGGCAATGATGGCGATGACGACCAACAGCTCGATAAGCGTAAACGCGCGACGCAGCGCCCGCCTTCCTGGTTTGATATGAGTGTCCCGCAATAACATAAGCGACAACCCTAAAATCGGGTTTTCATTGCCGGGGCGGCATCCGCCCCGGGATTGACGTCTTTCTATAGTTGAGTGTTAATGATATAGAATCTCTGCGATGAACCGACGGTGTCCGAAACCGTCTTTACAGTCCCATCACCGGCAATGGTCGTCAAGACCTGCCACGGCCCATGGAGAAGGTCTGTCGTATAGAGGACGCTGTATTGGGGTCCGTAAAACGTCGGGAACGAGAGCTTGACCGTGGAGCCGCTCAGCACGACGGTCGCCGGTGTCTCATGCAACGTGACGTCCACCAAATCAACATAAATAGCGCCAAAGTCATTGGTAGTCGGCGCATGGTAACCGGGCTGGATGCGCATGGAGGCCGTTCCTGGAGGCGAAACAATGAGCGGACCCGTGCTGAGCAACGTCACATAATCCGCGGCATATTTGTTGGTGACTGGCATCTGGACCCAGACGTCCTCGGGGAAGTTTGTGGTGAAGGGCGCGGATTCGTAATCGCAGAGGAGCGTACCGCTGGCATTATAGAATTGGACCTGAAGATTGGCGCTGGCGTTACCCTGGAGCTGCTCGCCCGCGCCTGCCTGCGCTTCGTCCGGGGTAAAGAACCAGGCGCTGGCCGTATAAATTTGATCGGGAAGGGCGGGACGATTTTGATATACACCCGTATAACTGTCGGCGCCGCCGCTGTATTCTTCAAGGACATTTGTTCCCTCAACCGTAGTGACATCCGGATTGACCGATGTATCGTGCTCAGAATAATAATCGTTGGTATTGGCAATGGCGGAGCCTCCATACGTGTACCAGCCGACAGCGGGATCCGGCGCAAACTGACCACTATCGAAACACGGTTCGAGACAGACATTGGTTTGGGCGGTCACCAGCGGATCAACGGCAAAAAAGGCGTTTGCCGCAGCGCTTGAGCCTGTCGCGTTTGTAATATTCACCGTTAACGTCCCGGCATCGGCGATGGCCGCGTCGGAAATGGTCAGCGTGCTTGAAGTCACGCCAGAAATATTACCTCCATTCACCAGATTTGCGCCATTGAGCTGCCATTGATATGTGAATGGGCCGTTCCCGGTTGGGCTCTCGGTGAAACTGACGCTTTGACCTTGAACGGCTGCCTGGCTCGTCACTGTTGACGGTGAGATTGACAGTTGGACTGGCACAATTACAACTGAACCGAGCGATGCTACGGTAGCCGGATTCGCATCCGGCCCGATAACTTCGAATCCAAATTGCACAATTTCGCCCGAACTGCCCCCTGTCATTGGGTATGTCACACTATCCACTCCAGGGGTGAGATTCACAGTCTGCTCCCCGTTATACGAAAAACCGGGCCCAAAATCCTTGACGAAAGCGTCCGCAGTATAGCCGCTGGCGAGCGTATTGGAAAGAACATCAAATGTAAAAGTGACGGTGGCGTTGACATAATTCCCTGCGGTTTCGTTATATACAGCGCCGTCCATTTCGTTCGCTCCTGTACCATCAGGGTTCACCCAATAAGTGTCGCCGGGGGCATATGTATTCACGTTTGGGCTGATCGTTAAAGTGTTGCCCGAAAAGACCGCTGGCAAAGCAGGCAGACTCCAGGTACCAGAACCACTGCCGCCGTCGCCAGGATAATTAGCAGTGGTATAGGCTGTGGGCGCCCAACTCATGTAGGCATGAGTTAAGTTGGTCGAACTGAAGGTGACAGTTTGCGCCTGGCTTGCCGCAGCCCCGCAGAACAAGACGCAAGCCGCCAGGACATTGACGATAAGTGATTTAAACGGGATTTTCATAACGGTGAACAGGGTTTAATTCTTTTTCATTACGATTGCTCGCAAATGGATTTGTAGTACTTTTTATCACAATACGGCAGTTACGTCAACAATTATTTTAACTTTTTGCCGCGCCACTCCTTCGGCCCAACTCCTTTGTGGTAAGCAGCTTAATCAGGTGGCCATTCAGGAAGATAGCCTGCGCGCGAAAGTATTATGCCACGACCGTGAAGGCTTTGCAAATTTTCCGGATTAAAAAGCTTTTTAAATCCGCTACTACCCAATGTGCGAACTTGAGCATTT
>JBOHXA010000344.1:0-12877 GCA_050737335.1 Limisphaerales bacterium
GATGTATTGAGCACTTTTTTTGGGCTGCTCTCTCTCCTTTGCTATGCGCAGTTTGCCTTGCCAGGCTCTCCTCTTAAACGGAAAAGTTCCACGAAAGATTCGGCTATTGCGGCTCGGACCGCTCCGCTTCGACGCGACCGCGCTGGAGAGAGCAAAGGCGGGGAGATCGGCGACACAGCAGGCGTGTCCCGTAAAGGGGGATGCGCCGCAAGGGTTCCACGGTCAAAACACGCGTTGTATGCGTTTGCCCTCGTGTTCTTCGCCCTCGGCTTGATGGCGAAACCGATGCTGGTGACATGGCCGTTTGTCATGCTATTGCTTGATTTTTGGCCGCTTGAACGATTCGGATGGAAACCAGATCATTGCGCGCCTTTGAAAGAGCCGGTTCGGCTCGCTCATGATCGCGGCTCTGACCTTGCGATACCGGGCGGAAAGCGCCACTTCGTTGCGCTCGCTTTACTGATTGAAAAAATTCCGTTCCTGGCTCTGACGGCCGGTTCGTGCGCGCTGACTTATCTCGCGCAAAGCCGCGGCGCCGTGAGGTCGCTCGCGGCGGTGCCGCTGATTTACCGGCTGGAAAATGTGCCGGTGTCCGTGGCCAAATATCTGTTTAAAATGCTTTGGCCATCCAACCTGGCGGTGATTTATCCGATGCCGCACGCGATCGCGGCGACGGAGTGGGCCGGCTGTTTGGCGTTGCTCATTGTCATCACTGCCGGCGTTTGGCTGGCGCGAAGACAATGTCCATTTTTTCTGACGGGCTGGCTCTGGTTTCTAGGCACGCTCGTTCCGGTTTTGGGATTGGTCAAAGTGGGCGATGCCGCCATGGCGGACCGATACATGTACATTCCATCCATTGGCATTCTCATGGCCGTGGCGCTTGGGGCCAAAAAAATTTCCGAATCGGTGGCATTGCCAAAAGCTGTGTTGCCGTGCGCGGGTCTGGTCATTCTTGGCGCGCTGACGGCCGTCACTGAAAGGCAACTGCAATTCTGGCGCGACGATGAAACACTCTTTGGCCACGCCGTGCGTGTGACGCGGGACAACGTGGACGCAATTCTTAATTACGGCGTGGCGCTGGAAAATGAGGGCAAGCCGCTTGAGGCAATGACGCAATATCGGCGGGCGGAACAACTCGCGCCGTCGTCCTGGCTGGCCTGCGGCAATTTGGCGGACCTTCTTTATTACAGGGGCCAAACCAATGCGGCGCTTGAACAGTATCGGAGGGCGGTGAAATTGAACCCGGATTCAGCGACGCTTCACGATCGGCTTGGAACAGTGCTGGCCGGCCTGGGGGATTCGGCGGAAGCGACGAGCGAATTTTCCCGGGCAATCAGGCTGGACACGTCCGACGCCGCGCCGCGCGCGCATCTGGGAGCGGTTTTGGCAAAGCAACAGGATCTGCGCGGTGCCACGAATGAATTTGCCGAAGCGATGCGTCTGAGTCCCGGCGACCCATTGCCGCTCGTGGAATGGGCAAAAGCGTTACTACGCGCGGGCAACGATGCGGAAGCGCTGGGGCAAATTCATTCAGCGTTGCGGATGGACCCGGACAATTATCAAACACTCACGTTTGCCGCCCGCGTCCTGGCGAGCGATCAACATCCCCAAATCCGCAACGGCCCGGAAGCGCTCGAACTGGCAAAGAAGGCCGACGCGCTTACCGGCGGCGCGCAACCGCTCGTCAAGGACGTTTTGGGCATGGCCTGCGCTGAAAACGGACAGTTCAACGCGGCCCGGAAGGCGGCGAATGACGCGATCAATCTCGCCAAAGCGGCGGGAATGAAACATGAAATCATTGCCGCCATGGACGAGCGGCTGACGCTTTATCAAAAGCATGAGCCGTGGAGGGAAGGAGTGTTGTCCAGCAGCGATTTAAAACGCTGACGGATTAAATTTGGGCTTCGGTTGAAATTTACGATATACGATATACGATTAAGACCAGGGCCTGCGAGGTCCGGCAAAATGGACAGCGTTGGCCGCCGAATTCATTGATCGCAATTTATGAACTATACACGTCTTGGAAACACCGGCATGCGGGTTTCGCGCGTTTGCCTGGGCTGCATGAGCTACGGAAAGGCCAAAGTCTCTCCCTGGCCGGGCATGATTAGCTGGCCGTGGACCCTTACCGAGGAAGACAGCCTTCCCTTCATTAAACGCGCCCTTGACCTTGGCATCAATTTTTTTGACACGGCCAACGTCTATTCCATCGGCGCCAGCGAATCAGTATTGGGGCGCGCGATTCGGGATTTTTCCCGCCGCGATGAATTGGTCATCGCGACTAAAGTCAATGGTCCGGTCCGGCCCGATCCAAATGGCCGGGGCCTTTCGCGCAAAGCCATTCTGTGTGAAGTGGACAAAAGCCTCGAACGGCTGGGCACCGACTATATTGATCTCTACATCGTTCACCGATTCGATTACGAGACACCGCTCACGGAAACCCTCGAAGCGCTCAACGACGTTGTGCGCGCCGGGAAAGCGCGTTACGTGGGCGCTTCCTCGATGTATGCCTGGCAATTGATGAAAGCCATTGGCATCCAGCGCGCGAACCGATGGGCGACATTTGTTTCCATGCAGAACTATTACAATCTGCTTTATCGGGAGGAAGAACGGGAAATGCTCCGGCTTTGCCACTCCGAAGGGATTGGCGTCACACCGTGGTCGCCGCTGGCCCGCGGACGGCTCGCGCGTCCCTGGGCTGAACAACCGTCAACTGAAAGGGCCAAAAACGACTCATTTGCGCAGCGTCTGTACGGCAAAACGGTGGAGATTGACAAGCCAATCATTGACCGTGTCAATGAGCTGGCGAAAAAGCGCGGCCTGCCGCCCTCGCAAATCGCGCTGGCCTGGCAGTTTCACAAGGCCATCGTCACAGCGCCGATCATTGGCGCGACCAAACCGAACCATCTGGATGATGCCGTGGCGGCGCTCTCGGTCAAACTCTCGGATGACGAAATTCGGTTTTTGGAGGAACTGTACCAGCCGCATGAGCAGTCAGAAGCTTTTGCGTGAAATAAATTAAATTTGTTGAGGCGCGCGCTCGCCCTGCCGGGCGCGCGAAAGCTGAGGTTATTTTTTGCTTGAGAGTGACCGTATTCGATATACATTTTAGTTCAGCCTGAACAACACCTTATCCACATGGCACTAACCGCGGAACCAGCCGAAGAGGACGCCAAGCCAGTCATTTTGCCCAAGCGCCGCGGCACATTGTTGATCGTGGACGACGAAGATGGGCCGCGCCAGTCGTTGCGGGTCATTTTCAAGGACGACTACGACCTGCTAATGGCCGAAGATGGACCGGCGGCCATAGAATTGGCGCAAAAAAACGACATTGATGTGGCCGTGCTGGACATTCGCATGGCCGGAATGTCCGGTATCGAAGTTTTGGAACGCCTCAAATACGTTTGCCCCAATATCGAGGCAATCATGATGACCGCCTTTGAAACGACCGACACCATCCGCCAGGCGCTGCGATTGCGAGCTTGTGATTATATCAATAAGCCGTTTGATCTCGCCACCATGCGCGGCGCCGTCGCACAGGCGATGCAGCGCCGCCGGCTGGAAGGGGAAATCCATAATAGCGCGGAAAAAGTCCAGGAACTGCTCTCTGAATTACAGGCCCAAAAGGTCGAAGAACAAATCGCAAAAACCCGGGGCGATATCTACGCGAGCATCATCCACGACATCAATGGCCCGCTCACGGTCATTTCGGGTTTTATTCAAGTGTTGAACCAGCGGGTGAATCATTCCACACGCCTCGAACTCGAAGACCTCGAGTTTATCAAAGATCGGCTGCGCATTATCCAGCGGCAGACGGGAAATTGCGTCGAGATTTCCCGCCGCTACCTTGGCTTTCTGCGGCGCCAGGCCGATGAACACGCGCCGCGCATCAGCGTCAACCAATTGTTCCGCGACCTGGAACAGCTCGTGCGGGTGCATCCCAGTTTCCACGAAAATGAATTTGCGACCGCGCCGCTATCGGAAGAAATGGGAGTTAAAATAAACGGAACGGATTTGATTCAGGTTCTGCTGAATCTGTCCGTGAATGCGTTTCAAAGCTCCCCCCGGCCACATCGGGTTGAAATTGGAGGCGAGGTCCTGCGTTCGCCTTTGGACTTAACGACGTTCAAAGACGGCCCGAACGACCGTCTGCTAAATGTGGAAAACATGGATAACACGCCTCCGGTGGTAAAACTGTGGGTCCGTGACACGGGTCCCGGCATTCCACCGGAAATCCTGCCGAAGATTTTTCATCCCTACTTTACGACGAAGGGACCCCGGCAAGGCACCGGCCTGGGGCTAAACATTGTCCAGCGGCTTGTCAAGGAGGCCGGCGGCGCTTTGCACGTGCATACCAGGCAAGGCGAGGGCACGGTATTCACGATTTACCTGCCAGGTACGGCCCCAGCATGATAATCGGGGCCGGCTTTGTTTGGGGTCTCCCTTTTTTCACCACGCTTCCATAAGCTGGCCCACTACACCTCAAGCAGGATTCGCGCGGGATTTTCGACGGCTTCTTTCACGCGGCGCAGGAACAGCACCGCTTCGCGACCGTCCACCAGACGATGATCGTAGGTTAAAGCGATATACATCATGGGGCGGATAGCGACCTGGCCGTTGAGGGCCACGGGCCGTTCCTGGATCGAGTGCATTCCCAAAATGCCGGTTTGTGGCGGATTAATTATGGGCGTCGAGAGCAACGAGCCAAAGACACCCCCGTTGGTGATGGTGAATGTGCCGCCCTCCAGTTCGTCGGGCTTCAATTTTCCTTCACGGGATCGTTTTGCATAATCGCCAATGGCCTTCTCGATGTCCGCGAAGCCCATCCGCTCGGCGTTGCGCAAAACCGGCACCACCAATCCGCGTTCGCTGGCGATGGCGACGCCGATGTCGTAATAGTTATGATAGATGATGTCCGTGTCGCGGATTTCGGCGTTGAGTTGCGGGAATTGTTTCAGTCCGTCAATAACGGCTTTGACGAAGAAGGACATGAAACCGAGTTTGACCTGGTAACGCTTTTCAAAATTTTCCTGATGCGCCGCGCGAAGGGCCTGGATGGCGCTCATGTCGGCCTCGTTAAACGTCGTGAGCATGGCCATTTGCGCTTTCGCCTCAGCCAGGCGCCGGGCGGCGGTCTTGCGCAACATGGTCATCGGGACGACTTCCTGTTCGCGACCACCGCTTGCCGACCCGCGCGGCTCCGCCGCGGGGCGCGCCGCGGATTTTGACACCTCGGGGGCGGACGGTTTTTCAGACACTTTGACTTCGACCTTGGGCTTGTCTTCAGCGGCCTTTGGGGCTTCCTTTTTAGCGGCCGGCGCCTTTTCGGATTCTTTCGGTTTCTTTGCAGTTGGGTCGGCTTTGGCGGGCTCAGCTTTGGCAGGCTCGCCGTTGGTCTCGATCTGGCCGACGACGCCGCCGACCTGGATGGTCTCGCCGACCTGGCGCAAAATCTTCAATTTCCCGTCCCGCGGCGCGGGCAGCTCGAACGTTGTTTTCTCAGAATCAATAACGGCGACATTTTCGTCCTTTTTGACGCTATCGCCGTCGGCTTTGAGCCATTCGGCAATTTGAACTTCCGTAATGGATTCGCCGACACTGGGAATGGTTAATTCGATAGGCATGGGATTAATTCTATGATTGGACTTTAATCGTGGATGTGACGTCGCGAACTCCGGGAGCATCGAGGGCCAGGGCTATGGCCTTGCCAATATCTTCCGGCGAGGAAACTGTTCCCGAGAGTTTGACATGGCCCTCATTGCAACTGACCGAGATTTTCCAGACGGACAGTGACCGATCCATCGCGTATTTAGCCTTGATTTCGGCGACGGCGCGGGCGTCTGAAGCGGCGTTGACGGCGGCCTGGCCGATGTCAAGCGCTTTACGGCGGACAATCTGGCCGGTGCGCGAAAGTTCGTCTTTGATTTCGCCGGTGTTCAAGTCGAGGGCATCCAGTGTGTCGCGCAGGGACCCGGACAGGCTTTGGGCGGCATGGATGGCGTTGGTGGCGCTTAACCCGGCGGCCGGTTCGTAGCGCACTTGCACTTCCGGATATTCACGCGCTTTCCTTTGCACAAACCAATAAGCCACCACCCCGCAGATGATTCCCAAAATCAGCCCGTTGAAAAACGCTCTCATTATTGATTTTGTTAATCCATTGCCGATGGCGGGCGCGCGCGGCCGGGTTGCGCGCAATGAGTCCGCGCCGCGGCTGCGAGGGAGCGCGCTTGCGCCGGCTGACAGGACCGGGGCCAAATCTCCGTTTGGTTACGCCCGCGGACCGGCTTGGAAAACGTGCTCATGACGCTTCCTGGATTTTAGCCGGGCCTGCGCCGCGGTCGAGCGCCGGAATGGGCGCGCCATTCTCGCTGTCGCTGAAAGCGCGCTCGATTAACTGCCGCTGCTCCAATTTATGCGCGCTGGAGGAACCCGTGGCCGGGCTGGCGGATTCATGCCGGCTGATCGGCGCGAAGGGCAGGCGGCCAAAAAGATGTTTTCCAAATTTTTCATGCAGGTAACGCCATGCCCCCATGTTGAAAGGCTCTTCCTGCACCCATAACACTGGCGTGTTGTCCGCGTAAGGCTCCAGGAGTTGCTCGAGCATCTCATCGCGAAGCGGATAAAGCTGTTCGATGCGGATAATGGCGGTGTCGCCGTGCTGGCGCTGTTCGCGATAAGCGAGCAATTCATAATAGATTTTTCCCGTGCACAGTAAAATGCGCTTGATATCTTGCGGCGGCAAATCATCGCGCAGGAATTTTTGAAAATGACCGCATGCGAAATCCGACATCGAGGAAACCACTTTGGCATGGCGCAACAGGCTCTTGGGCGTAAAGACGATCAACGGCTTGCGCCATTTGCGAAGCTGTTGGCGGCGCAAGAGGTGGAACAACTGCGCGGGGGTCGTTGGCTGAACGATTTGAATATTGTCGTCGGCCGCCAGGGTTAAAAAGCGTTCGATCCGCGCGCTGGAATGCTCAGGCCCCATGCCCTCGAACCCGTGCGGCAGCAGCAGCACCAGGCCCGACAGGCGCCGCCATTTATCTTCCGCGCTGGAAATGAATTGATCCAGAATGACCTGGGCGACGTTGACGAAATCGCCAAACTGCGCTTCCCATAGAATCAGCGCTTCGGGAAAATCGAGGCTGTATCCGTATTCAAAACCGAGCGCGCCGGATTCGCACAGCGGGCTGTTGACGATTTCCACCGGAGCCTGTTTTTCGGACACATGTTGAAGCGGGCAGTAGGGAGAACCATTTTCGTAATCGTACAGAACGGCATGGCGATGGCTGAATGTGCCGCGGGCAGAGTCCTGGCCCGTCAGTCGAATGCGCGCGCCATCCTGGGCGAGCGACGCCATGCCCAGCGCTTCCCCGGCCGCCCAATCCAGCGGCGCTTTGCCGTCCGCCATTTCGCGGCGGCGTTCCATATTGTGGCGCAGTTTTGGATGAACATGAAAATCGGCGGGGATATCTGAAAGTTTGCGAAGCAACGCTGAGACCCGTTCGGCGGTAATGCCCGTTTCGATTTCCTCACGCGGTTCGGGACCGCCCAGGTAATCGTTCCAAATGCCGCCTTTTTTAGGCCCAGCCTTTTTAGGACCTTTGTGCCCGTTATTTTCATTTTGGTTGGCGGCGGCCAGCTCGCGCTCAAGTTTTTCGTGTCGTTCCCGGGATATTTTTTCGCCCTCCTCAGCCGTCACGCCATGCAACTTTTGGAGGTGCTCCAGATAGCCCTCGCGGACGCTCTTGCGCTGGCTGATCGCGCGATACAGCACCGGCTGAGTAAAGGTTGGCTCATCGGTCTCGTTATGGCCAAGCCGGCGATATCCATACATGTCAATAAAGATGTCTTGTTGAAATTGATGGCGGAAATCCAGCGCCAACCGCACCACTTGCGCCACCGCTTCAGGGTCCTCGCCGTTCACGTGGAAGACCGGCGACTGCAACATGCGGGCGATGCCGGTGGCATAGGCGGTTGAACGATATTCTTCCGGAGTGGTGGTAAATCCAATTTGATTGTTTAGGACGACATGCAGCGTTCCCCCGACGGTGTACCCGGCCAATTCGCTGAGATTCAGGGCTTCCTGCACGATGCCTTCGCCCGCAAACGCGGCGTCCCCGTGAATGAGCAGGCAGAATACCTGGCGGCGCACAGTGTCGCCGTGTCGGTCCTGGCGCGCGCGGGTACGACCCATCGCAACCGGATTCACGTATTCAAGGTGGCTGGGGTTGAAGCAAAGGGAAATATGGATGTTTTGGCCGTCGGCCCTGGTCCAATAACCACTGTGTCCCTTATGATACTTCACATCGCCGCGGCCTTCCCACTGCTCAGGCTCGTTATCGCTGAATTCGCGGAATATCCGCGAGAAATCCTTGCCGGCAATATGTGCCAGCACATTCAGGCGTCCGCGATGCGCCATGGCGATCACAATGTCGCGCACGTCCTGGCTTCCGGCTTTTTCAACCGCCAAATCCAACAATGGCAGGAGGGTTTCGCAGCCCTCGAGCGAGAACGTCTTGGCGCCGAGGAATTTTTTGCGCAGGAACTCCTCAAAGATCACGGCGTCAGTCAGTCGTGTCAGGATCCGGATTTGTTCATCGCGAGAAAGGTCCACGTGGTTCTCGGTCAATTCCATGCGGTGCTGGAGCCATTGGCGCACAGCCGCATCGCCGATGTGCATAAATTGAGCGCCGATGGACCGGCAATAGGTGTTGCGCAGGCGCTGGTGAATTTCGCGGATGGTTAAAGGGGTTTCGTAAGGAAGCGTCGCTGAACTGACCGGCGTATCCAGTTCAATTTCCGAAAAGCCGTAAAATTCCAGTTCAAGTTCAGGCATGAGCGGGCGGGGCGCCCCCAGTGGGTCCACACGGGCGTTCATGTGCCCCCGAACGCGATGGTTGCGGATCATTTCGTACAATCGTTCCTGAACGCCTGCCGCCCGCGCGTCGGGTCGTAATTCGGTGGGAGCGGCCAGAGCGGTGGGATTGAAGGGGCCGCGCGGGGCAACGGACGGCTGCGATTCGCCATGGCCGTTTTTCTTTTCTTCGAAGGTTTCGGCGAAATAATGCCGCCATTCGGCGGGCACCGATTGTGGATCGCGTTGATAACGACTGTAAAGCAACTCCAGGTAGGCGAGATTGCTGAACGGAGCCAGACTCATATATATCTATTTATTCTAACAAATTAAGGAGTGTTTGCAAACTGGAAGAATTTGGCGGACATTCAGTTCTTTTTCGGAAAATCCGTGCTTCCTCCGCGCATCCATCCGCTCCATCCGCCTTAGGTTACGAGTTTTAGCTGTGAATTTTCAAGATTCTTTTCAATGAAAGTTTGCGTGACCGGACACACAGCCAATAAGTGGTTGCGCCCGAAAGATTTGTCCCTAAATGACGATGGAAACGCCCTTCGTCATTGCAACAAACGCATTCGGTGTTTCAGGGAAAGTGTGAGACACAGAGCCTGGGCCGGCCCGGACTGGCGAGGGCCATGCGCCCCTTTCCCTTGACGCGCGGCAATTGGACTGCGAAATTCCTGTTGCTTGGCGCAACGATTGGTCCATAACGCGGCAAGCCATTTCTTCGCTGAAATTGCAAAAGCTCCCGCGGTGCAGTCCTTGGCACGGCGATTGGAGAATGGCGGAGCCTTTTCATTCGCCGGCATTGCTCCGGCCGCCTGGCCGTTCATTACCGCAGTCATCAAGCGAACTTTTCCCCGACGGCCTATCGTTATCGTCACCGAAAATCTGAAGGCGCAGGAACTTTTTCAGCAGGACCTGGAAACCTGGCTCAATCTTGACCCGGATATCCCGTCTGCCGTCCTTTTTTATCCCGGGTGGGAAGTGTTTCCCCATGAAGGGAAATTGCCGCATTCGGATGTGATCAGCGACCGGATGCAGACTTTGGTGGCGCTGATTCGGGGCGCCGAGCCAGGGGCATCGGGAGGCGGCGTCCCTATCGTCACCAGCAATGTGATCGCGCTGCTACAAAAAACGTTCGCGCCCGAAGATTTAAAAGGACGCGCCCGCCGCATGCGGCGCGGGGATAAGATCGCGCCGCTCGACCTGATTGAATGGCTGGAAGAACAAGGTTATGAACCGGAGGCGCAGGTGTCGCAGAAAGGCGAAATTGCGCTGCGCGGCGGTATCGTGGACATTTTTCCCTCTGCCGACGCCTGGCCGGCGCGCCTGGAATTTTTTGGCGATGAACTTGAATCACTGCGCGAGTTTGACCCGCTCTCCCAAATCTCGCGGCGGGAGATTTCCGAGGTTACGATTTCCCCCGCTGGCGAATTGGGCCTTTTGAAACGACAAACAGCTCCTGCCCTCGCCGGATTGCCGGACTATCTTCCGAAAGAAGCCATCTTCCTGCTTTGCGAACCCGGGCAACTTTCTATCCGGGCGGAGGAATATGCCCGCCAGGTCCCGAAAAATGATCCGTTCCTGATTTCATGGCCCGATTTTCAAAAGAGAACGGAGAATTTCACGACGGTCGCTCTGTCCGAAAACGAAGGCGAATCAACAGATATTCCCCAATTTCACAGCCTGGAGACATTTCGCCCGCTGGCGGAACATGGAGGCAATCCACAAATCGCCGAAACCCAGCGCCGCGAGTTTTTGAATCAGGTGCATCGCTGGTTGCGCCAGAACTATGCCGTTTATGTCTTTTGCAATAATGAGGGGGAACGCGAGCGTTTTGCTGAAATTTGGCGGGACTACATGGGTCACCAGTCGGCCCCTTCGCTCCAAATTGGCGCCTTTTCCCGCGGATTTATTTGCGAGGACGCCAAACTTGTTGTCGTGACGGACGCGGAAATTTTCGGGCGTTACAAAATTCAGCGGCCCCGGCGGCTCAAATCATCCCATGCGCAGGCGGCGCGGTCCGCGCTGGACATTGATTTTACCGACCTCGAGGAGGGCGACCTGGTGGTTCACATTCAATATGGCATTGGAAAGTTTCTCGGGCTGAAGAACCTTCCCGTTTCCAACGGCAAACAGGGCGAGACCGAATGCCTGGTGATCGAGTACGCGCCCTCGGGTTCCGAAGTGGAACCACCCAAACTTTATGTGCCGGTCAGCGAAGCGCATCTGGTGGCGAAATACGTGGGGGCCGGGAAAGCCCATCCGCCGCTGAACACGCTAAGCGGAAGCCGCTGGCGCAAGGCGAAGGAACAGGCTGAACGCGCCGTACGGGATGTGGCGGCGGAAATGTTGCGCATCCAGGCCGCGCGGGAAACACAGGCAGGACATGCGTTTAAACCGGATACCCCGTGGCAACGCGAATTTGAGACCGCGTTTATCTATGAAGAAACCCCGGACCAGGTGACTGCCATCGCCGATACGAAGGCTGACATGGAAAAACCGCGCCCGATGGACCGCTTGATATGCGGCGACGTGGGGTTTGGAAAAACGGAAGTGGCCATTCGCGCGGCGTTTAAATCCGTGATGGACGGCAAACAGGTGGCGGTGCTGGTCCCCACGACGGTGTTGGCGCAGCAGCATTTCAATAATTTCCGCGAACGAATGGCGGATTATCCCGTGCGCGTTGAATTGCTGTCTCGCTTTCGCACCCGCCGCCAGCAACAGCAGGTCGTGAAGGACCTGGCCGCCGGCGGCGTTGACATTGTCATTGGCACCCATCGCATTTTACAGGAGGACATCGCGTTCAAGGACCTGGGCCTTGTCGTGATTGACGAGGAACAACGGTTCGGCGTGTTGCACAAGGAGAAATTCAAGCGTTTGCGGACTCTGGTGGACGTCCTGACGCTCAGCGCCACGCCGATTCCGCGCACGCTTTACCTCGCCCTTACCGGCGCGCGCGACATGAGCACGATCCAAACGCCGCCCCAAGACCGGCTGCCCGTGCAGACCATTGTCACCCAATACGACGAACGCGTCATCCGCGACGCCATCCGGCGCGAATTGGACCGGGGCGGACAGGTTTTCTTCCTGCACAACAGGGTCATGACCATCGAAATGATCCGCGGCAAACTGCAAATGCTCCTGCCTCAGGCGCGTATCGTCGTGGGCCATGGCCAGATGGATGCCGATGAACTCGAAGAGGTCATGATGAAGTTCGTCAATGGCGAGGCGGACGTTTTACTTTCGACGACGATTATTGAAAGCGGCCTGGACATTCCCAACGCCAATACGATCATCATTGATCGCGCGGACCGGTTCGGCCTAAGCGATTTGTATCAACTCCGCGGCCGCGTTGGCCGCTACAAGCATCAGGCCTACGCCTATCTTCTCCTGCCCCGGCACGCCAGCCTGCTCAATGACGTGCGCAAGCGCATCAGCGCCATTCGCCAATATTCCACCCTTGGCAGTGGCTTCAAAATCGCGATGCGCGACCTGGAAATCCGCGGGGCGGGCAACCTGCTGGGCGCCGAACAAAGCGGGCACATTACCGCCGTGGGATTTGAGCTATACTGTCAACTGCTCAAGCAAAGTGTTTCTTCGCTCAAAGGGGAAAAGACCAAACCGCGCGTGGAAGTAAGTCTGAAACTGGATTTCCTGCTACAGAACGACGCACAAGCGACGGACGACACCCGGCCCCTTGCGATTCCCCCGCTGCTGCCGCATTCTTACGCCCCGGACCCGCGTCATCGCATCGACATCTATCGCAAGCTTGCCCAGGCCAATGATGCATCCGCGCTTAAAAACCTGGAAAAGGAGTTGCGCGATCGCTTTGGGCCGCCGCCGCCGCCTGTGGAAATGTTGATGCAAACCGCCGAAATCAAGATTCTCGCCGCCGCAAAATCGGTCACCGCCATTGAAGTGAGCAACGACAAGCTCATGCTTACCCGGCATAACGATTACATCACACTGGCAGGAAAATTTCCGCGGCTTATGAAAAAGGATGCGAAAGGCCGGCTC
>JBOHXA010000345.1:0-1337 GCA_050737335.1 Limisphaerales bacterium
GGAGCAAATGGCGGCAGCGGAGGTGGGATTTACAATTCCGGGGAAATGACGTTGGACACCTGCACCATCAGCGGCAATCTCTGCGGACCGGGTGGGAATGGGGCTTCCGTTTTAGTTGGGCCGTTTCCGGGAAGTGAAGTAAACCCGGCGGATACACAGGCGTCATCCGGTGGCAATGGAGGCCAGGGTGGCGGCATTTATAACGCCGGGCAATGCGCTTTAAGCTTTTCCGCTGTTGGCGATAACAGCAGTGGGGATGGCGGGAATGGTCTCCCCGGTCGAGAAGGAGGAAATGGAGGGCCTGGTGGCGACGGAGCGGGAATTTTTAATGCGGGCACGCTGGATTTGAACACCTGCACCATCTGCGAGAACGTCTGTGGGAAAGGAGGAGTGGGAGGCGAAGGTTACTATAACGGCACCGGCGGTAATGGCGGTGACGGAGGCAATGGCGGAGGAATTTTCAATATTGGAATATTAGATTCCACTTCCTGCACTATCGCTGATAATCTCGCAGGAATGGGTGGACAAGGGGCTAATGGCGATACACCGGGAATTCCCGGCGATGGTGGGGCGGGCGGAAGTGGAGGAGGGATTGCGAATGATACTAACGGAGAGGCTGTTGTGCGTAACACGCTCATAGGGTTTAACGATCCAGGAATTGGCGGTGCGGCCGGGGTGACGACTTTTTCAGGGGGATTCACCATGGGAAACCCTGGCGTGAACGGCTCGGACCTTGATGTGGCCGGGATTTTCATTTCACACGGATTCAATTTGATCAGCATCGGCGACGGTAGCGCGGGTTTTGTCAGTGGCGTTCATGCCGACCAGGTTGGAAGCTTCGCAAATCCAATCGATCCCGGTATCGGCTTTCTTCAAATGAACGGCGGTTTTACGCCGACTTGTTCCCTCTTTTCGGGAAGCCCGGCTATTGATCAGGGTAATTGTTTTGGAGTCCATCGTGACCAGCGTGGTCGTTTTCGACCATACATTTATCCTTCAATCTCGAAACCACCAGGTGGTGACGGCAGCGACATTGGCGCGTATGAATTAGAGGGGCCGGTCAAAAACGAAGGGCGGATCGAGCGAGGGGAAACGGGTTACTGAATACTTGGAAGAAAGCCCGTGTCTCCTCGCCCGCCCGTGCAGCCTAAGTCTTGCGATGTTTTGCGAGTGGAAGCGTCCCGGCGAAAGGGTGGCGGGGTGAAGCCGGAGCGCGGCGCGAGCAAAAGCTTGCAAGTCTTAGGCGGATTTTTGGCATTCAAAGATATTTACAAATTTGTTCTGAGTGTGTTCAGCCGTTCAGCAGGGTGAGCATATCAATGCCACAGGGTTTTTCC
>JBOHXA010000346.1:0-3572 GCA_050737335.1 Limisphaerales bacterium
CCACCACCGGAATTTTAATCGGCGGAAACAAATCCACCGGCATGCGCAGCAGGCTCGTGACACCGACAACGCACGTGATCAGGCAGATGACAATAATCAAATGCGGAAAGCGAAGGGCAAATCGAGACATGGCAGCGGATAGATTTACGGAATATCGCGGCTAATCGCGGCCCGAAGCTTATCCAAAGAAAAATCCTTCGATTGGCACAGCTCAATCAGGCCTCCCTCTTTTGCCGAAATTTTGGCGGCCACCGCGGGAATCTTTTCGGCCAGGGCCGGCGGTATGCTTTGGACTCCGTGCATGTCGCCGTGCAACAAGTCGCCGGAGCTGATTTTCAATCCGCCAATTTCAACGGGAATTCCAAAGTCGGTAATATGAATATAAGCGTGGGAAACACAAATGCCTCCGGCAAAAACCTGAAATCCAAGCTCTTCCAGGGTGGGGACATCGCGCACGGAGCCGTTGGTAACAGCCCCAACACAGCCCAATGCGCGCAATATGTTCGCATGCACCGCTCCGAGCATCGAGCCCAGCCCGATTTTGCTGGCCACGTCCTGCACGACCAGGATTCGGGGCGTGGGCAGTGACTGAACATAATCCCACCAATCGGACCGGTCGGGATAAATGTTCCCGGCTGTCGGCACGGCGGCACCGCGGATTCTCACGGTTGCCGCGAAACCTATGATTGGCGGAAGTTTGGGAAAAAGGCATGCAATCGAATGGTCCACGAAACCCTCATTCCGAAGGCGTTCATTGAACGTTTCAATGGCATTCGCCAGCGTACAGGCATCAATGCGGCGAAGGCGTTCCAATTGCTCAGCAGTTAGCGCAGGTTTCATGAATTCGAAGGCGTCTTAATGTCCCGCCAACATTGATAATTCGATGACCCGGGGTTGAACTTTTTCACCGTCCTGAAGTTCAGAACGGTCGCCGATCACCACCATCTCCCCCTGGTTGAGGCCGGAGAGCACTTCATATCTATCCGGAGTTTCCATGCCCAGTTGGACCTGTTGCTCTTTGATTTGATTGTCTGCATTGACGACATACACCATCGGCTTGGAACCTGCGACAACCGCTTGAACGGGAATAGACAAGGCCTGTGGCCGCTTTTCCACCTGCATGGTTACGGAAGCGTACATGCCGGGGACAATTTCCAGGTCCCGATTGGTCACCTCGATTTCCGCGGTCATTGTCCGTGTGTCGTCATTCACGTCGCGCGTAAACCGTGAGATCGCGCCAGTGAACGTTTTGCCAAGCGATTCAACGGACACAGTCACCGGGTCGCCAACGTTGATGTCCCGCACGTAGTCAACATCCACGGGAAAGTCCAGGCGCAGCAGATAGTTGTCTGAAACCCGGACCAGGGGCAGTGATTGGGTGTCTGATGACGTGCCGGCTTGAATGAGCGCGCCGGGATCAGCATACCGATGCGTGATGACACCATCAAAAGGCGCAAAAATTTTGGTGTAGGCCGTGAGCGTCTGAAATTTCTGCACATCGGCCTTCGTGGCGGCAATCGCGGCGGCGGCGGCGCCATCATTGGCCTCCGCGGTGTCGAGATCCTGCTCAGCAACAAGATTCGGGTGGGCTCGGTTGACGGCGAGCAATCGCTTGGAAATCAAATGCGCGTTTGTATAATCATCCTCGGCTTTTTGCTGGGCCGCGATTGCATTGTTGAGTTCGTCCTGCAGTTCAGGCACTTCCAGCGTCGCCAGAAGCTCGCCGGCCTTCACCTTGTCCCCAAAATCCACATACATCTGGTCAACGAAACCCGATACTTTGGCGTGCAGAATTACCTCCTCATAAGGCCGGAATTCGGCGGGAATCGTCACCGCGCTGGACAAATTTTCCCGCATGACTTTCGCCACCGCGACGATCGGAATGGCGTCGCCTTCCATGGCGGGATTCTGGGCATTTGCCGCGCGAGAATGGGCGGCCGCCCACAGCGCGCCCCCCACAATAACAACGGTGATTCCGGAAGCAATCAGAGCTTTTTTTGTATTCATGGTTATTTCAATTTTTTGAAAGAGGCAGCGTCACGCGAAAGCAACTGCCTTGTGAAGGAGTGCTTGTGGCTTGAATTTCCGCGCCATGGGCGCTGCAAATGGCTTTGGCAATGGACAATCCCAGGCCCGCGCCCTCGAAATCACCGGAACGAATCTGGTCCACGCGATAAAACCTTTCGAAAACATGCGGTAACGCCTCGCGTGGTATGCCCACCCCATTGTCGTGGACTTCGAGCACGGCGTGGCCATTGGACCGCCGCACCTGGAGTTGCACCGCCCCGCCCGACTCCGTGTACTTGATGGCGTTGTCCAGCAGATTTACCACGACCTGCTTGAGCCTGGCCCTGTCACCTTCGACTTCGACTGGCTGGCCGGCGTCGCAGGCGATGGTGATATTTTTGTCTTCCGCCAGCAGGCTCATTTGTTCCGCCGTCGTCTTGGCCAGATTCGCCAAATCAAAACGCGACCATTCCGCCTGCGCTTCGCCGGCGTCCAGGCGTGACAACGTGAAGAGTTGCTCCACGATCCGCGTCAGGCGGACGGCTTCCTCAAACATACTCGCGGCGCGTTCACGCGACTCCGGATCTAGGTGGTTGTCCTCAATGAGGGTTTCCAGTTCTCCGCGCAGGATCGTGAGGGGTGTGCGCAATTCATGCGAGGCGTCCGCGACAAACCGTTTTGAATTCTGGAAGGCGTCATCCAGCCGCGCAATCATGCGGTTGAGCGAAACCGAAAGCCGCTCCAATTCGTCCCCGGTCCTGGAGACCGGAAGCCGTTCGCTTAGGTTGTGCTGCGTAATCTGTTCGGCCGCGCGGGTGATGCGTTCAACCGGCATCAGCGCGCGCCGCACCAGAATGTAACCGCCGGCCGTGATGACCAGGACGCTGAGAGGCAGTCCGATCATGAGTTGTAGAACAAGATGGTTAAGCTGGGCCTGATCCAGCACAGTGCCCGATTCGACAACGTAGGAGCCGTTTTCCGCAGTCTTGTAATTTAGCGCGGCGACGATGAGCGTCTTTCCGTTGGACAGGTTCACCTTGTGAAAGGATTCAGCGCTGGGCGAGGATTGGAAAAGAGGAACTTCCGCTGGATTGAAACTATCGTCTTTGGGCGGCCCCGACATGTAAATCACAGGCCCGGCGGCGCGGGTGATGCGGATGAATCGGTCGCTGATTTCCGGTTCGTACCAGGACTTCGCCTGCGCCGCGACATACGTAGGACCTTTTTTTTGCAACCGGGCGAGCAGG
Organism: Limisphaerales bacterium; assembly: GCA_050737335.1. Classification (GTDB taxonomy): domain Bacteria; phylum Verrucomicrobiota; class Verrucomicrobiia; order Limisphaerales; family UBA11358; genus UBA11358. Next base: position 3,255 of record JBOHXA010000346.1, read on the forward strand.
GTGTCGGCGATTTGGCGGGCGCGACGGATCTGGGACTGTTCGACGTTGTGTTCCAGAAAACGGCTTAAGTCCAGATACAACAAGGAACAAAGCAGAACAAAAATACCCGTGAGCAAACACGTGTACCATGCCACCAGGCGGAAACTGAACGAACGCGTGTTCAAACAGCCACCTCGTCGCTTAAACTATAACCTACGCCGCGAACTGTGCGCAGGAGCTTGACCGCAAATGCGTCGTCCACTTTGGAGCGCAGATGACGGACATATACGTCCACGATGTTGGTCAATCCCTGGAAGCTCTGGTCCCAGACGTGCTCGA
>JBOHXA010000347.1:0-1490 GCA_050737335.1 Limisphaerales bacterium
GATCCCTTCTTGCCATGGCGGGATTCCAAAATTCTCGCTCACGCCCCCGGAGGAGCCGATGCTGTTGTCCTGCCCGAACTGGCCCCCCCAGTCCCACGTCGTTTCATAAATTGGCGGCCCCTCCGGACCCGTCGTCGTTACCGTTGTTCCGCCGACTTGAACAATATTGGTGCTCTCGGCTGGAAATGGAATGCCGCCTACGAATGCGTCTCCGTCTCCGGCGGCATTGTAAAACGATTGCCCTTGCACATTCATTTGCTTGAAAATGTCTTCGGCCGTCAGGTCCGGCGCGCCGGGGGAATCTGCGCCCCAAGAACAACTGAACTGCTTGGGCGCGTCAGTCGTGTCATTCGCCATGGCGTCCAGCATGTCATCCCAACTCACGTTGGTTGAGGCCTCATAAACAACAATTTGATCCAACGCCGGGGCGATGGACATCGCCACGTCAATGTCCAGCGCCACTTCGTCGTCGCCCGCCCCGGGCGAACTGACGCCGCCCTCAATAGGGACGATTTTCACCGGAACGTCCAGCCCGTTGAGGTTGGTGTAATACGCCACGTCACTGGGATAATAAGTGTCGAATTCCACCAGTCCCACGGTTTGGCCGGCGCCGGCCAGGGACACGCCCGGAATATAGGCCGCCCTGAAATCGTTGCCCATATAACCGCCTTGCGGCCCCGAACCGGTTTGGTGTGGCGCAACTCTCCCGCTGGGATTATTTGTCGACTGTTTCACAACCGTCTTTTTAACGATTTTCGCTCGCTTCATCGCGTAGTTGTCCAACCCGCTGATATGAAGAATGGGCACGCTCAAGTTAAGCGACGGAGCGCGGTCCGGGGAAAAAAATGTCCTGTGTTTTGTCGGGTGCCGATACGTGCGCATCGTCACATGAAAGACCCGTTCCACATTTGCCGCCGTGCCGCTCACGTCCAGGACCATCCGGGAAGGGTGTTGCGCCACTGTAAAACCGTTGGTTCCAAAGAAATCGGCCACGGTCTGGTAATCTGCCGCCGAAGGAGCGAATCGTTGAATGAATTGCCGCTGGGTCAGGTACTGGCGATAATTGGGGCTGGCAGGGTCGTAAAGCCGGCCCAGGAGACTGTCAAGGGCGCTTTCATTGCGCAAAGGCAGGCCGATGGAAAGATTCATGCGCGTGCCGGCAGCCAGCCGCCCGGTTGCGGACAATTTCGGAACGATTGCAGGCAATGAATTCTTAAAAAATTGCGGAGCGCTCTGTGCGCGTGCGGGGATTGAAACCACGGCTGCCAGGGCAACGGCGAGGGTCCAACACGCGCCATTTTTAAAAAATGGCTTTTGGTTCATAGGGGTGGTTCGGTGTCTTTATAATACCAGAATTTGTCCTGTATCTCAACGGAAAAGATTGGCAAGGCGGTCACGGGCGCGAATTGCGCCTTGTTTGAAAATTGCCCATTTGGCCGATGCTGAATGACCAAAAAAGAGAGACGTTTCCGGCCCCAGCTCTACTCCTT
>JBOHXA010000348.1:0-1047 GCA_050737335.1 Limisphaerales bacterium
CACCAATGGCATTCCCAATGTGGCGACATTTTATACCGTTAACCCATCAGAATTTGCAGTAAACGCCCGGGCCATCTGCTTTGACGCCGCGGACAATATTTACGCCGCCAGTTCAGGCGAGTATTGCATCCAGGAATGGACCCTGGGCCTGACGGCGACCGCGATTACAACCGGTGATGCGCACGGAGGCACTGGCTTTCAAATCATTTATCCGGATTATAGCGGCGGCGTGACCGCAAGTAATTCAGTCATTTCACAACCCAACGGCTATGGGAATCCAACAGCCGGCGGCTTCGTGATCACCCTTAATAAGGCGCCGACTAATTCTTTGACAGTGAATTTCCTGCTCAGCGGGACGGCCCTTGGAGAAACGAATGATGGCGTCTCCTATCCCGCAACGTGTAAGGCCAATCCGCCCGGGAGCATTATCTTCCAGCCAGGCCAAACTACGGCGGTTGTAACAGTCATGGCCGCAGAGGATTCGATTCCGCGCCCAACGACGACCTTAACCATTACGCTGCACTCATCTTTGACCTTTTCGCCAACGCTTGCGGGCAGCGGTTCGATCAATATTTTGAACACTGCTCCGCAGGAACTATTTGCCAGTGACGGAGCCAGTTCGATGTATAACGCTTTTTCCAATGATTATTGCAGTTTGGCAATTGCCCGATGGGGCGATATCAACGCGGCGGCGTACACAGTCCAAAGCAGTAGCTTCACATTCATTGGCGGCACGGCAGCGGAAGGCGTCGATTTTACGGCGCCCAGCGCCGTGACATTCAACCCCGGCGACTTGACGGATTACAGCTACATTTATCCTCTCAAAAACGGACAGTTGCCGGTCCATACAAATGTCGCCCAATACGTCGGAAACAAGACAATCGTCGCCAGCCTCACGAGTGGCACTGGATACATGGCGGCGGCGAATACGAATACCCTTACCATCATTGACAGCGCCAATCCGCCGGCGACCGTCCTTTACTTCGATCCGCTCACCAATTCGGCGCCAGGGAACTATTACGCCACGGCGGCGGATCTGAATTATCC
>JBOHXA010000349.1:0-2959 GCA_050737335.1 Limisphaerales bacterium
GGAAAAATCATCGGCAAAAATTTGCGCGGCCAGGAATTGACGGATGCGGTGGCCACTGCATTGGCAGGCAAATAGGCGCGTTCCAGGTTGCAGGTTGAAGCAAGTTTTAGATGCCGGCGGGGGGTTATGCTGACGGATTCGCGGCCAAAGGCGATTCCGCCGGCCCTGAAAAGACCTGGCCATCCGGACGAAAGCGAGAGCCATGGCAGGGACAATCCCACGTTTTATCCGCGTTGTTCCATCGAACAATACAACCCAGATGCGTGCAAACCGGCGACCTAAGCGTCACGTTGCCATCGTTGTCACGGTAGGCGGCGACTTTCTTTCCGTCCAACTTTAAAATCTTTCCTTCGCCGCGCTTCAAGTCCTCCAGTGAACTGCCTTCCGCGGCTTTAAGCCTGTCGCGCAGCAGGTAATATGGATAGTCCAGATTTTCGGCGACGTAACGCCATGTGCCCCCCATGAAATTTCTTGCGTTCAACATTGAACAAATCGAACCACGGATTCTTCCGGCCGAGGTAGCGGTCGCGCGCCATCACGGCGGCGAGCGTTCCGAGCGTAAAACCGTTGCCGCAAAAGCCCGTGGCGATGAACTGCTTGCCCGCGCTTTCACCAATGAATGGCAAGCCGTCGTTGGTTTCAATGACCTGCCCGAGCCAGCGATTTTCAGTTTTCGCTTCCGGCAGGCAAGCTTTCAGTTTTGCTTCCAGCCGCGCATAATGGGAATTGGCATCATTTTCCTGGCCGGTCTTGGCATCCTCGCCGCCGAAAATGACATAATCCCGGCCGGGCCTTGCGTCCACCCGCAAATAATAGTAGGGGTCCGACGTGTCCCAAAAAAGCGCTTCAGGCAGGCGGCCACGGGGAACGGTCGCGCCGAACACGTAACTGGTGTAAAGTGCCAGCTTGCTCTGAAACAACGTTCCCTTAACCAAGCCTGTCTTGCCCAGCAGCGGAGTATGTGTGGCAATGATCAAATACTGGCAGCGAACTTTTGACTTGCCGCTTCGAACGGCGAGCGGCTCGTCCTCAATATCATGCGCCTCGCTGTTTTCAAAAACATAGCTACCCCCGCCTGGAATTTTTGCCAGCAGCGGACGCAGATATTTGAGCGGAGAAAACTTCGCCTGGTTTTCGAAACGGACACCGCAGGTGTTGGCGTACGGCACCCGCTCCATGAATTTGGCGTCAAAGCCAAATTCAATGGCGAGCTTCGCATCCAGTTCCAGCGATTTGAGATCGTTCACATCCTCTTTGCCCAAGGGGCCATGCAAATGGCCGGGCACCCATTTGAAATCGCAATCGGCGGATTCATTTCTGGCGATTTCATAAATTTTATCTATGGCAGCCGCCCCGGCTTCCCAAAATGCCTTGGCGCCGTCATTGCTCAATGTTTTCGCCAAATGATTTAAGCGGGGGTCCGTCACGTAGGTAAGGTGCGCTGTCGTATGCGCCGTGTCAGCGGCGGCGCAACGCCTCCGCTCGATAATGGCCACTTTGACGTTCGCTTCCTTGAGCAGATAGGCGGCCGTGATGCCGGTGAGTCCGCCGCCAATAATGGCCACGTCCACTTCAATGTCTTTATCAATGGCTGGAAATTGGGGCAATTCGACGCCCATTTGCCAATACGTTTTTTCCTCCATGCTTTACTGTAATTTCGATCCCGAGAAACGCAACCTTATGGCATCAATTTCGCGCCCGCCGGCCGGCGCGCCTCCCAATGTTGGGGCGAGGAGAAACAACATTTTGAATGTGGTGTTTCAATTGAATATGCTGGAGTATCCCGGATCGCTTGCCGTCCAACAAACCATGGACAGAATAGATTCATTGGCCGTTCCAACTATGAAAGCGTCCACGCCAGCCACGATTTTTGCTCTTACAGTCGCGCTGTTCCTCGGTTCCGCGGCTGTTGTCCGCAGCCAGCCCGCGGATTATGCCGCGCGCAAAGCCGCCGCTGAAAAATTTTATGCCGACGGTTCCTACGCAAAAGCGCACGCCGCCTATACGGAGATGGATATTGCATCCCTTCCCAAACTTGACGCGCGATGGGTCCGGTTTCGATTGGCGGACACACAATGGCGTTCCGCGGCGGCCACGGCCAATCCGGATACAAGCGAATCCGACGCGGCTCGCGAGAGCCTTGAGGAGCAGGTCCGCGATTTGACGCGTGAGGATCAGCACGACCGCATTTGGGCGGAAGTCGAAGAATCACTCGGCGATTTCTATTGGAGCCAGGCTAATAACGATTGGAACGCGGCATGGCCTTATTATCAGGCGGCGCTGGATTGGTGGGCCGGGCGGAGCGATTTGGACCGGGCGCGCGCGCGCTATCTAAACATCGTGTGGAAGATGGCGCGCGCCCCCCGCTGGTGGGGGCCGTTCAGTTACGGACAATCAGGTTGCAACATCCCATTGGACGTGCTGGAGAACGCGGTGAAAATCGCGCAAACGGACGAGGACAAAGCGCACGCGCATTATCTCATCGCAATGACCTTGCGCGCGCAATGGAGCGGGTGGGATCAGGCGGCCCGTCTGACGCGGGAATTTGAAGCGGCAATCCACGCGGGCAAAAAAACCGGCTGGTATGACGCGGCCTTGTTCAATTACGCCCAATGGCTCGAACAAAACGGCCGCGCAACGATGGACAAGGATGGTAATTGGTCGTCGCAACCCGATTATGTCACGGCATTGGCCCTCTACCGGCGGCTGACGAACACTTTTACCGAGGGAGAATCGCGCTTTTGGGATCAGGCCACAAACGAAATTGCAACGATCACAGGCCCGCAAATCACGGTGGCCACGGGAAACGTTTTTCTCCCGGGTTCGGAAATTCAATATTCGCTGTCTTCCCGAAACGTAAAGGAGATACGGCTGACCCTGTTTCCGGTGGATTTAAACAAGGCGGTGAATTTTTCGACGATCCCGGTAATGTATCAGAATCAGCCTGACTGCGTTCAAG
>JBOHXA010000350.1:0-4375 GCA_050737335.1 Limisphaerales bacterium
GTCCCGGCCATTGACACGTGCGGCTTCACCTTTTCGGCAACCGCCATAGGCCAAAAATTCTACAAGGTCGGCGCACCGTTCCGCCCAGCCGCCGTCCCCGTTCCTGATGGTAGTGACCAGCTCAACAAACTGCTTTTGGCTTGGAAGCTGCAAAAGTTTCTGCCGGACTTTTTTGCGTTTGATGTGGATGGCCGGATTGTCATAGCGTGCGCCCGCTTCAACGGCGATGTCCAAAACGAGCCGAAGCGTTCCGGCGGTATTGTTGAATGCGGATGGACTGGCGGTCTTTCCAAAGTTGGCAGCCCAGGTCAAACAATCGGCTTTGGAAATTTCCCCGATGTCCGTTTGATTAAGGTCAGGCCACGATTTTAGCAAGGCGGTGATTCGTTCCTCGCGGTAGCTCTTGCTGCGGTCTTTGAGCGAGTGGTCGCCTTTGAGACGTTCGCGGTAGGTTTGCAGGGCGTCGGCAAAGGTCATTTTACCCCGCGCAACCGCCGTCTGCGCGGCGGCACGTTGCCGCTCCCCTTTGTGAAAATCGCCTAGGCGCAACTTGGCGACGCTGATGCGGTCGGTTTTGAGTGATTTCCAAATCAGCTTGCCGCGCACGCGAATTCGGGCATAATAATTTCCTGATTGAACGTGGCGAACAAGATTTGCCACGGGCGTTTTTTGCCAACGTGAGTCTGTATTATCTGATGAATTGGCCTTCATGCGATATAGTATAGAACATCAGTATAGAAAACGCAAATTGTAAAATGTGAAAACCAGCATTTTAAGCAATTAAATCAACAAAACGGAAGGGTGGCTGAGTGGTTAAAGGCACCTGACTCGAAATCAGGAGTAGTCGCAAGGCTACCGTGGGTTCGAATCCCACCCCTTCCGCCATTGTTTTATGGCATATTTGAGATGGTCTTCCGGCATTACCGCGAACTCACCAGCGAGGACGAAGCGAAGGAATGGTTCTCCATTATGCCGCCCAAGTCAGCCGCAACCGCGCCGACTGTCTCGGTGACGGCATCCAGCGATGCCAAAATCGCCGCCATCCGGCGCGAAACCGGCGACGCATGGACGGTCCAGCGGAACTGAAACGCCGTCCCCAGGTTCAGATTAGCGAGACGGAGACACCATTGCATCGGTTGGAAATCGTGTATCGGCGGCTGATAGAAAGATTGAGTTCGGCGGCGCGGTCTTTCATCGTGGGAATGCCCAGCGGCCTTTGTTTCCCATTGGCTTTCGGGATATAGACGCGACGCAAAGGCTGCGGTCTGTACCCAATGTCCGCACGCGAGGGGACACGGGAGACGGACCAGTGCCACCGCCAGTCAATGCACGTTCAGCCAAACTTTCGTCAACTTCGGAGTGCTGGATTTCCATCCGGATCACGGGAATTCTGATTGAATGACGCAAACGGATTTCGCGGCTGCCGCCGTCTGCCAGTTGGCGGACCAGGGGAAAGAGTGCTTCAGTTTCCTCGCGCAAATTGGCGTCGTTGGTTTGCCGCGTTGCCGGAGGTGAACATGGCCACCGTCTCAAGCCGTCAGATATTGGGAAGCAGATCGAAATATTCGTCGTCTTCATTCTTTCCGCCCTCACCCTTGCCCAGGCTCTTTTCGGATTCGATAAATTCAATCCGTTCGATCCATTTCACCATCTTGTAGCCCAGTTGGTTTTCAACGCGCAACCGTAGCGGCGCGCCATACGCTTCCGGGAGCGGCTGTCCATTCATGTGGGTGGCGAGCAGGCATTGCGGCTTGCGCACATTTTCAATGTTTTGCGTGTCGTAATAAGCGCCGCCATAGATCGCTTCGCCGAAAGAAAAGAACGCCACCACCTTGGCTTCCGGCTTCGGGCGCACCAAATCTATGATCGTTTGCATCGGAATGCCGCCCCATTGCGCGATTCCGCTCCAGCCCTGAATGCAGTGATGCATGGTGATTTGTTCGCTGTTGCTTAGTTTGGCGATATCCGCAAGTGACAGTGCAACCGGCTTTTCGACCAGGCCGCCGATCTTCAAGCGATAATCCTGAAAGCTATCGGCCGCCAATTGTTTCCACTCATCGCTGGTTGGCAGTTTCCCATTGGGCCAGAAGTGAGGTGAAATGTCAGCCGCGGTGTAATATTTTTGTGGTGCAAGCCGGTTAAGCGTGACCAACTGCATCGGATATGTAACCCATTTCAAGGCATGCTGCAACTTGCGGGGACGGTGCCAGGAGAGGCAATGCGCCGCCACCCAGGAGAGCACCACCAACCCGATGGCCACGAGTCCCAGAATCATTCCGCCGTAGTGCGAGTCGTCCGTGCCGAACACGATGTGGTTCATGTTGCGGGTGAACCCGGCTATCACCACCATCGTCACATGCACGATGGTGAAAGCCGCGAAGCTGATCATGGTCAGGAAATGAATCGAACGCGCGGATTGCCGTCCCCCAAACAGCCGGGCATACCACGGGAAGCGGCTCACCACCGCCGGTGACATCGAAATCCCCGTGAGAATGGCCAGGGGACCGAGAATGAAAACCACGGCGAAATAAGAAAGCAGTTGCAACGCGTTGTAAGCATAGAACCCGTCCGGCTCGGGTGGCATGTGAAAGGTGGTGTAATACACCGCCGTACTCCACGCCTGCGCGAACACGTGAGGCGAGTCGGGGACCAACCGCTGCCATTGCCCCGTGACAAACAGCATGACGTAAAAGAAAATGCCGGTGAGAATGAACCCGTGGACATTGATGAAGTGCCAGACCCGGGCAACCCCAATCGTGTGCCGGTATCCCGGCGTGGACACCAGAGGCGAGAGATAGCGGGCATCGTCTTTAGCCGTCCAAAGCCGGTCCCGGGGCACCTTGAGGGGCGTAAACCGGATCCATTCACTTCCCGGCGTGCAGTGATCGTTGAAATAAAGTCGCGGATGATCCACCAGGATGGACAGTCCGCTGCGGATCAACAGCATCACAAAGAAGAAATTCAAGAAATGGCTCAACCGCAACCAGAGCGGAAAGCCATGTGGACTCGAGATGTGATTGGGGTAGATCCGTGGCACGGGGGGCAAATGAGGCAGGCCGGCCACGGCGAACTCGACCCACGCCGCCACGATCAGCGTCAGCATCAGGACGCAGACACTGACCAGGATGGATGGCCGCACCCAAATACGAAAGCGGCGATCTTTCGGATAATGAACCGCCTGGTGCATGGCATCGAAAGCGATCATAGGCTGACTTTATCATCATCCAGCAAATCGGCAAACGCGAAATAAACCTGACGGCGTTGCGGCGGCGAAGTTGTCGTTGTTCCTCCAACTCATCGGACGCGCAGCGGCAGGGTGGCAAAGCCACTGGCCGGATAAACCGCAGACGTGGGAGACGGCTCCAACCCGTGTTCCTGACAAGCTTCGGCCAGTGATTTCTTGCCGCCACAGCAATAGTCAATGTTCAAGTTCTCAGAGACCCGCGAACACGCTGGCATGGCGCGGATGATCTCACCGATGGCTGTTTCCGCAGTTATTCTCTTGTTCAAACTCATTGGAGAAATGTAATTGAGTAAAAGATGCATTTCAAGTGCATATTTGACTTGCATTCGGGCCGGCAGCGGGTCATGTTGCAGCAAGGATGCAATTGAGCGGCTATTCCGATTATGCAATCCGCGTGCTAATGCAGACCGCTTTGCGCAGTCCGCAACGCCTCACCGTGGCGGAAGTGGCGCTGACGTTTGGCATCTCACGGCATCATCTCGTCAAGGTGGTGCATGATTTGGGCCGCCATGGTTATCTCGCCACGCACCGGGGGGTCGGCGGCGGCTTCACGCTGGCCGGTGCGCCAGAAGATATTCGGTTGGGCGATATTGTTCGTCTCGGCGAGGAAAGCGAGACTGTTATTGATTGCCTGGATGGAGAAAACCATCTCTGCCGGCTCCTTCCGGTCTGCCGTTTGAAAGGTGTCCTGGATGAAGCCGCCGCCGCGTTTTTTGCGGTGTTGGATCGTTACACACTGGCCGACCTTGTGAAGCAGCGATCCAAGATGCGATCTGTTCTTGGGATTTGATGCGGGCAAATGATCGGCGAGTTGTCAGCACGGCGCGACGGTGCAATATTTGAGAGATGAACGAAGATGATCAAAACATTTGTGAGACGGACGGCGAGGTTCGCTTGGACGAAAATGCCGCCTGTGACGTTTGTGGAAAGTTTGGCGCTTACAATTTCGGAGATCGAACCCTGTGCCCGGATTGTTATGTGAATTGCGGCTCCTGCTGTCGGGAGTTTGGGAAAGACGATTTGTGGGCCAGGCAAACTGACGAAGTGAAAAAGGGAGACGGCACACGATGAAGAATTATCAGTATTTAATTATCGGCGGCGGGATGACCGCAGCAGCCGCAGTGGATGGCA
>JBOHXA010000351.1:0-1505 GCA_050737335.1 Limisphaerales bacterium
GGACGATTATCATCGCGAGCATCCCCAACAGCCGGAAGTGGGGACGGAGCAGGGGAGTTCTGTCGGGACGCGAGGCATCTACGTGACGGACAAGGCGCGCGGCTACGCGAGCGCGTATGACAACGACTTTCCGCACTGGGGCAGCTCGGCCGAATCGTGGTGGAGTTATTTCGCGGACCGTCCCTGGCTGTCGGGCGGGTTCAATTGGACGGGTTTTGATTATCGGGGCGAGCCGACGCCGTTCAAATGGCCGTGCATCAATTCGCATTTTGGCATCATGGACACCTGCGGATTTCCGAAGGACAATTTTTACTATTACCAGTCGGTTTGGACGGACAAACCGGTTCTGCACCTGTTGCCCCATTGGAACTGGCCCGGCAAGGAAGGCCAGGACATTGACGTGTGGTGTTACGCAAACTGCCAGGACGTCGAATTATTCTTGAACGGCCAAAGTCTGGGGCGAAAAACGATGCCCCGGAACGGGCATTTGGAATGGGAAGTTCCCTACAGCCCCGGAACGTTGAGCGCCAAGGGTTATGACGCCTCCGGCGAGGTGGTCTCGACAACGGCGGAGGACACGACCGGCGCTCCGAGCGCCGTGGAATTGGAGCCGGACCGAAACACGATCAACGCCGACGGCGAGGACCTCAGCATTATCACCGTTTCGGTGCGCGATGAACCGGGCCGCGTGGTCCCCACGGCGACGAACCTGGTGCATTTTGCCATTCAAGGCCCGGGCAAAATCATCGGCGTTGGAAACGGCGACCCCAGTTGCCATGAGCCGGACCAATATCCGACGCCATCGGGCTGGCAGCGGAGCGTTTTCAACGGTCTTGCCCAAATCATCGTGCAATCCACGAAGGTTCCCGGCGAAATCGTGCTGACCGGCACGGCGGATGGACTCCAGCCGCAGACCGTTTATATCCAATCGCAGGCGTGCCAGCCCCGGCCATGCGTGCCGTGACGCGCGCGTGAGCAAGCGATCCCACCGCCGGAAATCATTTTGTTGAGTCCGTTCTTCCAGCTCTCGTAGAGACCTTCGCCGAGGATCTGAAACCGAAACTGCTGTTTGTCGAAGCCCTCGCCGAGCTTTTGCCACGGCACTTTTTTGCAAAGATGAAATGTCAGCGTTCAGTTTTTTTCGCAAAAAGGCTTGCGCAGTTACAGCCGACGGCGTACAGGGCGGTAGTTCTTTACCAGAGCCAGAAGCACATTTCTGGCATAGAGTCTTTGCGTTGTGCGAGGACTCGAATCTCTTCGAAAAACAGCGACTTTCCGAATGCCGAATCATTCACCTCGATGCGCGAGCAATCGCGCGTCCAGGCGTAGGGTTCGGCTTGGGCGCGTCGCTGTGCCCTCGAAGAGACTGCGCTTGGCGGGCTTTCTCTTTCAGGCGCTGACAAGGGGATTCGAGTCCGGGCAAAATGCTCGGACTTGAAACTGAAAAGTAAACCACGGTGATTCTATGAGAACTATAAGGCAGGCAATTGCCGGGGCAGTTGTGT
>JBOHXA010000352.1:0-3460 GCA_050737335.1 Limisphaerales bacterium
CCTCGATGCTGGTCATCGCGGTGATTCCGTTTGGTTCGCAAATCGGCCAGCAGAAAATGGTCATCGCGGACCTGAACGTCGGCATCCTCTACACGTTCGGCATCGTTTCCATGGGCGTGTATGGCATCGTGCTGGCGGGCTACGCCTCCAACTCCAAGTTCCCGTTCCTCGGCGGCATCCGCTCCAGCGCGCAGATGATTTCCTACGAAATTGCCATGGGTATGAGCGTGATCCCGGTCTTCCTGATCGCGGGAAATCTCAATTTGAGCACCATCATTAGCTGGCAGGCCCACCACGGGTGGCTGGTGATTTACGCGCCGGTGTCTTTTATCATTTTCCTGATCGCCGGTTTCGCCGAAACCAATCGTTTGCCCTTTGACCTGCCGGAAGCGGAAACGGAATTGGTGGGGGGATATCATACCGAATACAGTTCGATGAAATTCGCGCTGTTCTTTCTGGCTGAATACTCCAATATGGCGGCGGCGGCGGGGATGATGACGACGCTGTTTTTCGGAGGCTGGACCCTGCCATTTTGGGGGCTGGATCATCCGGCCGAGGGCCACATCGGCATCGGCGTCCTCCAAATCATTATTTTTCTCTTGAAAATGTGCGCCCTAATGACTGTGTTCATCTGGGTGCGCTGGATGTTTCCGCGTTTTCGTTATGACCAATTGATGGATTTGGGGTGGCGCCGGTTTGTCCCGCTGGCACTGGTGAATATCTTGGTAACGGCAATTGCTTTGTGGGCAAAATCATGATCGTAAATCGCAGACCATTAACATTCTGGGAACGGCTTTACCTGCCCGCGATCGTGGGCGGCATCAAAGTCACGTTCCGCCACGCCTGGCGCACCTTGTTCGAGGGCAAAAAAGTCACCATGGAATATCCGGAACAAAAATGGACCGTCCCGGAAGGTTATCGCGGCGCGCCCTATCTTGTCCGGGACCAGCACGACAACACCAAATGCGTGTCTTGCCAGCTTTGTGAATTTGTTTGCCCGCCCAAGGCCATCAAAATCGTTCCACCGGGGCCGGCGGGACAAGTGGCGGACCGTCCAAATGCGGAAAAGATGCCGAAGGAATTTGAAATCAACATGCTGCGCTGCATCTATTGCGGCCTGTGCCAGGAAGTTTGCCCGGAGGAAGCAATCTTCCTGCTTAAAGATTACTCGATTACAGGCCTTTCCAGGCAGGAATTGATATTTAACAAGGAAAAATTGCTCTCGTTGGGTGGAGTCCATGCCGGAATCCAGAAATGGCAGCATAAGGCCGAGGAAGCCAAAGAGCAGGAGGATTTCCCGGTAAAAGTTTAGCGATACGAATGAAACCCGATCACAAGCGCTTTCCGGGAGGTTCGAACCGCGCCTGCCGCGAGCCAATGCGCGGGCGGACATGCGGCGCCCTTTTTTAAGACATGGAATTGCAAACTGTTTTGTTTTACGTATTCGCCGTGCTCACGCTCGGCTGTGGAGCGCTTGTGATCGCCAATCCATTGAGCCGCAACCCGGTGACCAGCGCGATGTTTCTGGTGCTCACGATTATTTCGATGGCGGGGTTGTTCGTGCTGCTGCATGCGTTTTTTCTCGCTGCCGTCCAAATCCTCGTATATGCCGGGGCGGTCATCGTTCTGTTCCTGTTCGTCATCATGCTGCTCGATTTAAAGGCCGAAGCGCTGCGCCGGATCAAAATATACGGCATTCTGGCGGGCATCATATCCGTGGGCGCGATTCTGGCAATTTTCTTGAAAAGCCTCGGCGCGACACTATTTAACACCAATCCAAAACTCACGACAGAGGGCGGCACCGCTCAACTTGGCACAATGCTGTTTAAAAACTACGTCTTGCCGTTCGAGGTCGTCTCGGTTTTGCTGCTGGTGGCCATGGTCGGCGTTATTCTGTTGAGCAAAAAACAATTGGATTAAAATGCAAATCGGACTTGAAAATTATTTGATCGTCAGCTTCGTCCTTTTCGCGCTGGGACTGCTGGGCGTGGTCATGCGCCGCAACCTGTTCGTCATTTACATGTCCCTGGAACTGATGCTCAACGCGGCGAACCTTGCCCTGGTCGCCTTTTCCCGCTTCAACAATAAATTAGACGGGCAGGTTCTGGTGTTTTTTATCATCACGGTGGCCGCGGCCGAGGTTTCGGTTGGCCTGGCGCTCATTGTGGCGCTCTATCGGCGCCGGCAATCAGCCCACGTTGAAGATTTGACCTCCCTGAAATTTTAACGGATGAACCTCGAACTGTTACCCTGGCTGGTCCTGTTCCTGCCGCTGGCGTCGGCGGTTTTTATTACGCTCTTTACTCTGCGTCTCAGAAACCTGAGCAGTTTCATTTCCATTGGCGCCATCGTCGCCGGGTTCATCCTGACCATTGCCTTTATCCATGCAAACGGCTGGCAGCCGGCGACCGGCGAATCCGTTCGTCAATGGCTGCCGGTTGGCGGCATGAACGTTGATTTCGGACTCCGATTGGACCCCCTAAGCCTGATGATGATGCTCATCGTCACCGGGGTGGGCGGGGCCATCCACATTTATTCCCGCGGTTACATGCGCGATGACAGCGGCATGTCGCGGTTTTTCGCGAAATTGAGCCTGTTCACCTTTTCAATGCTCGGAATCGTGCTGGCGAATAATTTCATCCAATTATTCATCTTTTGGGAATTGGTGGGCGTTTCGAGCTATCTGCTGATCGGATTTTGGTTCGAACGGCCCAGCGCGGGGGATGCGGCAAAAAAAGCGTTCATCGTCAACCGTCTCGGTGACTTCGGCTTTATGCTGGGCATTCTGATGGTTTGGGAAAAACTCGGCTCGTTAAATTTTTCAACGCTTCATGGCATTCTTTCTCACAATTCCGCGGCCCTCGGAACAGGAGCGACGATCGCCGGTCTTTTGGTTTTTTGCGGCGCCGTGGGCAAGTCCGCGCAATTTCCACTGCACGTGTGGCTGCCCGACGCCATGGAAGGCCCGACACCCGTCTCGGCATTGATCCACGCGGCCACGATGGTCGCGGCGGGTGTTTATATGCTGTGCCGGATTTTCTTTTTGTTGAACCCGCCCGCTCTGGAAGTGGTTGCTTATATTGGCGGCTTCACAGCGCTTTTGTCCGCCATTATCGCCATCCAGCAAAATGATATCAAACGCATCATCGCCTACTCGACGCTCTCGCAATTGGGTTACATGGTCATGTCCGTGGGTTTGGCGGGGCAGACGTCAGCGATGTTTCATCTCACAACTCATGCCTTTTTCAAAGCGCTGCTGTTTTTAAGCGCTGGTTCGGTCATCATCGCATTGCACCATGAGCAGGACATTTGGAAAATGGGCGGGCTGCGGCGAAAAATGCCAATCACATTTATCACATTCCTTGTCGGCGGCCTGGCACTCTCGGGCATTTGGCCCTTCAGCGGATTTTATAGCAAAGACAGCATTCTGGCGCAGGCGTTGGCGCACCCTGGCCTGGAA